>NYZG01000433.1 GCA_002687025.1 Candidatus Poribacteria bacterium | reverse complement strand
GTGGTCGCCGTGAGCGCGCTCGTGATGGTGGTCGCCGCGCCGCGACTGAGCACGATATGCCTGCTGGTTATGGGCGTGGGCCTGGCGGCGTACGCGTGGATAACGGACATCGCGACGTTGCTGGGCGGCTCGGCGATCATGGCGCTCATCGTGACGTCGGTGTTCTGGAGCATCGGCTTCCACACGTGGGCGCCATTGCAGGGGACGCTGGCGCTCCGGTACGCGCCGTCGGGCGAGACGGGCAGATGGCTGGGCTGGCTGCGCACGACGTCCGGCGTCGGGCACATGGCCATGATGGGCGTGGCGCTGCTGCTGATCCGCGTCATCGAGTACGAGGGGATGTTCATCGTCGCGGGGGCGTTACTGGTAGTCGGCGCGATGCTGGTCGGGCTGGCGGGCAAAGGTGACAGCACGGTCGTCGAGCAGCCGCGCGAACGACGCATCCTGTTCCGCAAGCGGTACAACGTCTACTACCTGCTCATCTTCCTACAGGGAGCGCGCAAGCAGATCTTCCTGATGTTCGCGGTGTGGCTGCTCGTCAAGGGCCACGGCGCCGTTCGGGAGACGATCCTCATACTCATGCTCATCAACCAGGTGCTGAACCTGCTTCTCGCGCCGACGATGGGCAAGGTCGTCGACCGCTACGGCGAGCGACTGACGCTGAGCGTGAGCTTCGTTCTGCTGGCCCTGGTGTTCCTGGGGTACGCCTTCGTCCCGCAGACGAACGCGCTGTATGTGCTTTACGTGATCGACCACCTGCTATTCGTCGGCGGCATCGCGATGACGACGTACCTTAACAAGATCGCGCCGCGCGAGGACATCCGCCCAACGCTGACGATGGGCGTCACGCTCAACCACATCCCGTCGGTGTTGGTGCCGCTGATCGGCGGGCTCATGTGGATCAAGCTCGGGCATACGGTGGTGTTCGTGGGTGGGGCTGCGTTCGCGACGATGTCCCTGATCGTCGCGCAGTGGGTGCGGCCGGACGCTCCCATCGCCGCGCCGATTCAGGCCGAAGCCGAACCCGCCGACTGAGTCCACGCCGTCAGCGAGTCGCGTCCTCGCGGGTGGATTCGGGCGGCGAGGCATCCGCGAGCGCGGGCGGCGGGACATCGCCGACGACGCCGGGGAAGTCGTCCGCAAGGGCGCGGCGCAGGTCGTCCGGGTCTTCGCATTCCATCAGCTTCGCACGGAGGCGCGAGGCGCCCGCGAATTCCCGCAGGTAGCCCTTCACGTGCTTGCGCACCATGCGAACGCCCCACCGGCCCTTCTCCTCGAACGCCATGCAGGCGTGCTCGAAGTACAGCGCGACGCGCTCCTCGATGGCTGGCGGCTCCGGTACGACGCCCGTGCGCAAGAACCCATGGATCCCGGTGAACAGCCACGGAGCGCCGACCGCCCCGCGACCAATCATCACGCCGTCGACGCCGGTCTCGTCGAACATCCGGGCGGCGTCTTCGGGCGTGCGGATGTCGCCGTTCCCGATTACGGGGATGCTCGCCTCTTCTTTGGCGCGACGAATCCATGTCCAGTCCGCGTCGCCCCTGAACATCTGCGCCCGCGTGCGACCGTGGAAGGTGATGAGGTCAGCGCCCGCTCGCTCGGCGCGGCGCAGCGTGTCGAGGACGGAGATGCTCTCGTCGTCCCAGCCCAGACGCGTCTTGACGGTCACCGGAATGTCGTGCGGCGCCATCGTCTCGACGACCGCGGCGATGATCTCCTCCATGTGGTCCGGGAAGCGCAGAAGACCCGATCCCGAGCAGGAAGCCCGATCGCCCTCGGCGACCTTCTTCACCGGGCAGCCGAAGTTGATGTCGAGGATGTCCGGTCGGCGTCCGGCGGCCATGTTCGCCGCCTCGATCATGGCGTCGATGCGGTTGCCGTATATCTGGATGCCGATGGGGCGCTCAGCCTCGGTGAACGCGAGCTTCCTCTCGGCCGCCTTGATGTTCCGCACCATCGCCTCGGCGGGGACGAACTCCGTGTACACTACATCCGCGCCCATCCGCTTGCACAGCCGGCGAAACGGGCCGTCGGAGACTTCTTCCATCGGGGCCAGGAATACGCGGCCCACGTCCAGGGCGCCGATGCGCACGGCATCTCTCCACACGTCGCGGGTTCTCGGTCGGGCAAGTAGCATGATAGCAGATCGGCGCCGGCGCCCCGGAGTGGCTAGCCCGGATGAAGGCCTCGACGCGAGGCCCGCCGCCCGCAGCCGATCCGCGCGAGTCTCCGACCGCGCTCGCGCGCGTCCGGGCCGAAACTCCGATTGATTCCCCCCGTTTCACAGGGGTATCATGGATTCTTTCCTCCGCGAAGCGCACCGCTCCTACGAAGGGCGTCGCCATGCGTGATCCTTCCCAGGACATGATCGTCGTTCTCGACTTCGGCTCGCAGACCACGCAGCTCATCGCGCGACGCGTGCGGGAACTGAACGTCTATTGCGAGATCCATCCGTACTACGTCTCACCGGATGTCATCGACGCGCTGCGCCCGAACGGCATCATCCTTTCCGGTGGCCCCGCGAGCGTCTACGAAGACGATGCGCCGAAGTGCGCCGAGGAGTTCGTCACGGGCAAGCGTCCCGTCCTGGGCATCTGCTACGGCATGCAACTCATGACACAGTTCCTGGGCGGCGAGGTGGCCCCGACAGCCGAGCGCGAATACGGCCACGCCCTGGTCGAGGTAGATCGACCCACGCGCCTGACGTCGGGCGTCACGAGCCCGTTGCACGTGTGGATGAGCCACGGCGATCGGCTCGACCGCCTGCCGGACGGCTTCGAAGCCGTCGCCAAATCCGAGAACTCCCCAGTCGCGATCATGGCCGACGCCGCGGACCGGAGATTCGGCCTTCAGTTCCACCCCGAGGTCGTCCACACGAAGGAAGGGCACGAGCTCCTCGCCAACTTCGTCCTCGGCGTCTGCGGCTGCTCCGCGACGTGGACGATGGAGTCGTTCGTCGAGACGACGGTTCGCGACATCCGCGCGGGGACGCAGGGCAAGCGTGTCCTGTCCGCCACAAGCGGCGGCGTGGACTCGACGGTCCTCTCGAAGCTAATGCGCGACGCCATCGGCGACCGGGTGGTGTGCCTCTTCGTGGACAACGGCCTGCTCCGCAAGGACGAGGCCGCACAAGTGCGGGCCATGTTCCGCGACAACCTCGACATCGAACTCCACTTCGTCGACGCCACCGACAGGTTCCTGGAGGCGCTTGAGGGCGTGGCGGAGCCGGAGGCGAAGCGCCGCATCATCGGGAACACGTTCATCGAGGTGTTCGAGGACGCCCTCACCGACATCGGAGGGGCGGACTTCCTCGCGCAGGGGACGCTCTACCCGGACGTGATCGAGAGCGTGTCGGTACGCGGGCCTTCCAGCACGATCAAGACGCACCACAACGTCGGTGGCCTCCCGGAGGACCTGCGATTCGAGCTCATCGAGCCGTTCCGCGAGCTGTTTAAAGACGAGGTGCGCGCCGTCGGACGAGAACTGGACATCCCGAAGGACATGCTTGGACGCCATCCGTTCCCAGGCCCGGGTCTGGCGGTGCGCGTCCTTGGCGACATCACCCGCGAGCGCCTCGACGTGCTCCGAGAAGCCGACGCCATCTTCATCGAGGAACTGCACGCCGCCAACCTCTACGACTCGATATGGCAGGCGTTTGCCGTGCTGTTGCCCGTGAGCACAGTCGGGGTGATGGGCGACGCGCGCACGTACGAGAACGTCGTCGCGTTGCGCGCGGTCCACAGCCGCGACGGCATGACGGCCGACTGGTATCCGCTGCCGCACGACCTACTCGGGCGCGCCTCGAATCGCATCATCAACGAGGTCAAGGGCGTCAATCGGGTCTGCTACGACATCAGTTCCAAGCCGCCGGCGACCATCGAGTGGGAATAAGCCGGAGACCTGGGATTCGGTCCCGCCCGGATCGAGAAGCGAGGCCGGGCCGTGTCCGGCGAGGCCAGCGCGTTGACGCGGTACCACCACTGCGATAGGCTTCCCCGACGCGTGGTCGTTGCCGCGCGTGTCGCACGCGGGTAGAATCCCACAGTCGGCGTGTCGTAGCGAATCAGCGATCGGAGTCCTCGCCGTGAATCGTCGCTTCGGGTCATGGATGCAAGCGTTGTCGGTCGCGGTGGTTCTCGGCTTGCTGGGCGTCGCTGCCACCTGCCTCGCCGATCCTAACGAAGACGTCGGCACCGCCGCCTTCCCCACGCTCAAGTTGGGGGTCGGGGCCGCGACGGTCGGGCGCGGAGGCGCGGGCATTGCCCTCTCCGAGGACGCCTACGCGACCTATTGGAACCCGGCAGGCCTGGCGCACACCCGCGCGACGCATCTCGCCCTGATGAACAACGAGTGGATACTCGACCTGCGTCAGAACTACGCGGCATTCGCCCATCCGCTCAACGACACGACGGGGTTGGGCGTCTTCGTCAACTACTTCGACTACGGCGAGATCGAGGGACGAGACGAGACGGGCGAGCCAACGGGCGTCTTCAGACCTTCCGACTTGGCGGCGGGCGTGGGCGTGGGCTTCGCCGTGAACGACGACCTGTCCATCGGCGTGCAGGGAAAGATCCTCCGGCAAGAGATCGACGACGCGTCCGCGAGCGGTTTCGCGGTGGATGCGGGCGTGCGATACGACATCCCCGACACCCCGGCATCGGTCGCGGCGACCATCCAGCACCTCGGCACGTCGATGAAGTTCGACACCGAAGGCTTTTCGCTTCCGACCACGCTGCGCGCGGGCGTCGGTTATCGCGTCGCCGACGACCGAGCGGCACTCGCCTTGGATGTCGCGATGCCGACGGACGACGACATCAAGGTCGGCGCCGGCATCTCATATGAGATCCTGGACCCGTTGGTCCTGCGCGGCGGCTACCGCTACGACTTCGGCGGGGCCGACCACGGGACCGTGGCAGGGCTCACGGGCGGCTTTGGTCTTCTCCTCGGCGGCTTCGTGATCGACTACGCTTTCGTCTCTCTCGGCGATCTCGGGCCGTCCAACCGCGTGTCCCTCAGCGCCGCCTTCTAGCACGTCGCATCCGGCGCGACCATATCGGCGATCCACGTGCCATTGCGTCTCACGCACATGCGCGCGTACGTCAGACTATAGCTCTACCGTGCCGCCGCTTTTCTTCCGCGGCATTGCGAGCGCATTTGCGAAGGCGCCGGTCCCGATGGGTGGCGGCCGCCCGGTATCGGATCAGGTCGACGGGGGAACTTCGACGCGTACCAGCCAGCCACGGGTGCGCGCGGGCTGGTACTTTCCGTCGCGCAGGTAGTCGGACGTCGACCAGACGCATAGCCTCTCGCGTTCCGGTATCCACGCGAGCGACGTGACGGAGTCCGTGGCGTATAGCAGCAGCGTGCGTTGCTCCGTCGTCACGTCGAGCAACCACACCTTCGACGGCGCGCCCGCGGTCGTCGGCAGCTCCACATAGGCGAGGTGATTCGGCGCGACCCAACAGGCCGCGGCGTGTGAGGCGCTGACGGGAGGGTGCGATTGATCGGGCCAATACACGGTAACGCGTTGGTCCAGAGGGTCCCCCAAGCTTCGCCCGAGGTGGCCGGCCAGCACACACGCGATCTTCTCCCCATCGGGCGACCACGACATGCCTCGGAACTGCTTCGCGGGCGTGGCGATGGTCGTCTCTTCTGCCTCGCCCTCTGGCTCCTTGATGATGAGTCGGGCGACCGCATCGTCGTAGTGCCGCGAGTCGGCTCCCACGGCTACGCGATCGCCGACCGCGGTCCACGCCGCCGGCCGCGCCGGCCGGTAGTCGTCGAGGTAGCCGTCCACGGGCAGTTCGAGGAGTAACTCCGCTCCGGTCCGGTCGCTGTTGATGCGCCACAGTTCCTCGCCCTCGGCAAACGGACGGTAGAAGACCAACCGATGTGCCTTGGGCGACCACGCGGGCGCCGTCCCCTCGGCGATGAGCTTCGGGGTGGGAGTGTCCGCGCCGGCGATCTCGACCACCGGGACATCACCCTCGTAGCGTTCGAAGGCGACCCACTGACCGTCCAGCGACCACGACATGTACGGGCTGAAGAAGGCGCCGTGCGCGATGGACTGCGTACGCCGCTCGGCCACGTCGAACAGCCATACCCCCTGCGCCTGCCAGAAACGCCCGCGAAGGTCGCGCCGCAACATGAAGGCGACCGTCGAGCCGTCGGGAGACCACACGGGCTTCTCCGCGCCGTCCGGCAGCTCGATCGTGCGCTCCACGGCCGCGGCGGATCGGTTCTCACGGAAGGGCGCGTCGCGGACGGCGTCGGACAGAGTCGCCCACGCTCCGGGCGCGATCCACGCCGGATCGCCGTTGGGCAGTTCGACGTGGACCCAGCCATCGGCCCGTTCGAGCAGGGCGAGTTCGGTGTCGGAATTCAGCACGAGGTCCAGGGCCGACGAGACGTCGGGGCGAGCGTGTGGTCGCGTCTCCCACTGCGTGATCGTCACCATGTCGCGGTCGGGTGGAGGCGGGGCGGGAGCCGCATCCTCGTTGACGAAGACGTAGAGCGAGCCGTCGGCGCACGGCACATATAGCTTGCCGTCGGCGATGGCCGGCGTCCCTTCGACGGCCGCAGGGAGCGTGGTTGCCCATGTCTCAGCGCCCGATGCGTCGAACGCGCGCAGGGCTCCGTCCTGGTACCCCAGATACGTGACGCCACTGGCGCGCACGGGTTGGCTGCGTGTGGTCGCGGCTTCTGCCGTCGCGGGCGCGGCCGCGGTGACCGGCTGCTCTGGCCGCAGAACGCCGTTCGCGGTCGCGTAGGCGACGCCGCCGATCGTAGCGCGGACGCGGCTAGTGCGCAGTTCGGCGCCCGTGCCACGGTCGAACGCGACCAGCTTGTCCGGGTGCATCCCTAGCCACACGCGGCCATCGCCGAACACCGGCGCCGAGCTCGTCACGCTGTGGAGCGTCTTGTCCCAGAGCAGCTTTCCAGTAGCCGCGTTCACCCCGTACAGCTTCCCCTTGGTGTCCGTAAAGGTCACCACGCCGTCGGCATACGCCGGCGAGGCGTGTATCTCACCGGACGCTCGGAAGCGCCACCGCTCGCCCCAGCGATTCGCATCGAGCGCGTACAGGCGCCCGTCCTTGGAACCCACGTAGACGGCGCCGCGCGCCACGATCGGGCCGCCGACGATGCCGGCCCCGGTCCTGAACTTCCACCCAAGCGCCAGCGGCGGCGTCAACTTGGCGTCGGGAGAGGAACCGGACTTCGAGAGGTCGCGCAGTTCGAGGGGCCAGTCGTCGGCGCCCGCGGGGAAGTTCGGCACGACGACAACTTCCGCGGCATCCGGCGCCCCGGGCGTTCCCGAGCCCGCGGCCGACGCGACATCCTGGCGTCGCGCCGTTGTGTCGTCACAGCCCGCGAGGAGCACGGCCGATGCGATCAGAAGGGCGGGCAGGATGGCAGTCAGGCGCGACATTGACCTCACGCCCGACCCTCGACCGGAGAACGACGCCTCTGCACGGCGTCGAGTAACCGCGCGGCGACATCCCGCTTACTGAGCAATGGAAGCTCCTCGGATTCGCCGTCGTCGCCGAGGATCGTGACGAGGTTCGTGTCCGTGCCGAAGCCCGCGCCGGGCTGCGTGATGTCGTTCACGACGATGAGGTCCGCGTTCTTGCGACGGAGCTTCTCGCGCGCGTTGGCGATCGCGTCCTGGGTTTCGGCGGCAAAGGCGACGAGAAGGCGATCCCCCTTCACGCCCCCGAGCTCGGCGGCGATGTCCGGCGTTCTCTGGAGGGTGAGAGTCAGTGGCCCGTCGTCCTTCTTGATCTTGTGGTCGGCGACCTCGGCCGGCTCGTAATCCGCCACGGCCGCGGACAGGATGGCGACGTCGGCCCCGTCGAACGCGTGTACGGTCGCGTCGCGCATCTCACGCGCGGAATCCACGTCGACGCGCGCGACGCCGCCGGGGGTATCCAGGGCCGTCGGGCCGGTCACGAGCGTGACGTCGGCGCCGCGCGCGGCCGCCTCGGCCGCGATGGCGTACCCCATCTTGCCGGTGCTGTGGTTGCTGATGAAGCGCACGGGGTCCAGGGCCTCACGCGTGGGTCCTGCCGTCACGACGACGCGCACGCCCTCCAGATCGCGAACGGCAGACGGCGCGTCGGGCCGGTACGTGGAGGCTTCGGCTAGCCGCTCGATGTCGGTCAGCAGGATGTCGACCGATCGCAACCGTCCCTGGCCCTCGTAGCCGCAGGCGAGCATGCCGTACTCCGGATCGGCGATGGACACGCCACGATCCCTGAGCTCACGTAGGTTCTCCTGCACGACGACGCTCTCGTACATGTGCACGTTCATCGCCGGCGCCACGAGCGTCGGGCAGCGGGCCGCGACGAGCAGCGTCGAGAGAAGGTCGTCGGCGATGCCGTGCGCCATCCTGGCGATGATGTTCGCCGTGGCGGGGGCGATGACGAACAGGTCGGCGGCGTCGGCCAGGGCGGTGTGCCCCGGCTCCCAGCGGGAATCGTCGAACTGGTGGCGGTGGACGCGATTGCGGGAGATGGTGGCCAGCGTCGTCGGCGTCACGAACCGCGTGGCGGCGTCGGTCATTACGATGTGAACGTCGGCGCCGGCCTTGCGCAGACCGCCCGCTATATCGGCGGCCTTGTACGCGGCGATGCTCCCCGTGACTCCGAGGACGATGTTCTTGCCGTTCACGGCCGCTTCCACGGACACTCCCCCAAGACCCACAGCTATGCTACCACAGCGGCGGCGTTCGTCCGAACGGCCGCCCCGCGTGGCTGCAGTGGGGACGATGGATGCGTTGCCCGCAACAGAGCCGACGCAGAACCGGTAGCGGAAGCGAATCAGGAGTGGGACAGGGACAGCCGCGTGGGATGGCGAGCGCGACGAGGCGCCCGCCGCCGTCCTACCGCTTGGTTTTTCGGACGGAATCCAGCAGCGAGCGGAACACGCCGGAGCGTTCCCGTACACGGTTCAGCGCCCACGCGGCGAAGCGCTTGAGGTGCAGGTCCTCCTCGCGCGATCCGAACCGCTCCAACGCTCTCTGCGACTCCGGCGTGGGGATGTCGGCAAGCGCGGACACTGCCGCGCGTTTTACGCTCCACCCCGGATCTCCCAGCATGCGCAGCAGCGGTCTGACGAGCGGCGCATAGTGGGCCATCCCCTGACGGCTGTACTTCACGCTCCGTGAGACCGCGCCCGCGGCGGCGATCTTCACGTCCGGCGCCTCATCCGACATCCCTCGCCGGAGGAGTTGCGCCAGGGTCTCCAGCCTGCTGCTATCGCGGTTGCCCAACTGCTGGCCGAGCGTCCCAAGGGCCGCGTAGAACCCCGCCCGGGTCTCTTCGTCCCGCAGGAGCGGGTGCTCGGCGATGTCGAGGTACTGGGGGTCCTCCTCGTCCTCGGGCGTTACGAGTTCGACAAGCGCGTCGTACTCGTCTTCCCCGCCAAGGAAGGCGACGAGGTATAGGCGCTCCTGTAGCTCTTCCTCGTTGCGGCGCTTGCGCGCGGACCCGCGGATCTGCGCCACGAGTTCCTCACGCCTGGCGTCGGCGCCGTCCATTCCGCGCATCGCCGCGCGCAGCAGCCGCTGCTGACGACGGAACACCATCTCCTGATAGCGAATGTAGTTGTCGATCGGCTGGGCGACGGTATCGAGGTCGGCACTCATACGCAAGGAACCCAGGATGGGCGCGCCGACCGCACGCCGTGATGGAATCGAGCGGCGACCGCGTCGATGGCGGACACTACGAGATGCGTACCTCGGCGCCGATCCGCGCGGATTCGTAAGCCGCCGTCATGATCTGCATGACCTTCAGACCGTCTTCGCCCGTCGTCTTGGGCTCGTCGCCCTGCTCGCACGCGCGCACGAAGTCGCTGAAGAGGTCCTGACCCGTATCCCGCGGCAGGTCGGGCGTGAGGTCCACCTGCTCGCCGTCTTCCTCGGTGAAGTACGTGAACGGGTCGAGGCGGATGCCACCCTCGGAGCCGAGGATCTGCGTCGTGTTCTCGCCCACGTCGTTGATCGCGGACGCCTTTTCGAACGTCGCGGCAATGCCGCCCTCGAAGCGGACGAACAGCGTCGCGTGCTCTTCCACATCGTACTTCACGTTGTCCGGCAGGTTGTGCGGGATGCCACGGTACGTCATCGCGCTGACCGAGACGGGGCGAGGGCTCCCAAGGATGTACAGCAAGCGGTCGATGTCGTAGCAGCCGATGTCGAACAGCGTCCCGCCGCCGGCCAAGTCGGCGTCGAGGAACCATCGGGTGTGCGTCAGGATGTCCACGCCGGGCCGCCCGCGTCGCCGCGAGCTCGCCACGCGCGCGCAGTACACGTCGCCGAGTCTGCCGTCCGCTACGTACTCACGCGCCGCTTCGGTGTTCGCGCGGAACCGCGATCGCGCGTGACACACGCCAAGCACGACTCCGGCGTCCCTTGTCGCGGCGACCATCGCCTCCGCTTCGGCGCCGGTCATGCACATGGGCTTCTCGCACAGCACGTGCTTCCCCGCCTCAGCCGCGGCGATCGCTATCTCCGCGTGATTGAACGGCGGCGTGCAGATGCTGACACCGACGATGGCGTCGTCCGCAAGGAGATCGTGGTAATCAGCGTACGCGCTGGCTATCTGGTATGAACTTGCCGCGGCGGCGAGGGCGCCGGGATGCACGTCGGACAGGGCCTCAACCGTCGCGCCCGAGACGCCAGCGAATCCCTGTATGTGCCGTCGCCCGATCGTCCCGACGCCGATCACGCCGTAGCCAGCCATGCGGGGCCTTCCTATGAGGCGCTCAGGCCCGAGTCCACCTTGTTGACGGCTCGTGCGATCAGCTCTCCGTGCTCCGCCGTCATATTCACGTTGAACCCGAAGCGGATCGTGCGACCGAGTATGTCCAGCGTCCGCGGGCACATGTCCTCGTGGTACTCGACGGAGCCCTTGTACATCGGGTGCGTCCACGGGCTAACGCCGGGATGGTGCGTGCGCTTCTCGAGGATGGAATCCCAGTAGCGGTAGATGTGCCTGTCGGGGAACCCGTCGTTATGGTACGTTCCAGAGGGCACACCCTCGGCGGTAAGCGCCTTCGCGAAGCGCTCGGCCGTCTCGCGCGATTCCACGACGATCGCGGCGCTGATCCCGCAATCGCCTTCCGGGTCGTCCTGGTGCTGCGCCACGTAGTGACGTCCCGGCTCGAGCTTGGCGAGATAGCCGGCCTTCGCCGCGCGCGTCAACTCCAGCGCGCCGTCCATCTTGCCTAGCTGCACCCGCATCATCGCGGCGACCATCTCATTGGACCGAAGCCCGAGGGCGCTGAAAGGCTCGTTTACCCACTCGGGTGAGCCCTCTTCCTGCTGCTTCATCCACATCG
>NYZG01000432.1 GCA_002687025.1 Candidatus Poribacteria bacterium | reverse complement strand
TGACTCGCAACCCCAAGGGAATACGCGACCACGCCCGCGCCTGCGACAATGATGAAGATCGTGAACGCTCGGCCGGCATCGCCGAGCGGGTGGATCTCCTCGTACCCCACGGTGCTGATCGTGATGACCGTCATGTACAGCGCGTCGAGGAACGACATGCCTTCCAGCATGTGGTACCCGCCGACGCCGACGGCCAACAGCCCGACGGCCGCGAGGATCACCGGGAACTCGCGGCGGAGGAAGCGCTTCGTGAATCGACGCATCGTGCTACCCCTCGCGTGCAGGCGGGAGTGGCGCTAGAGCGCCGTGCGGGCGCGGTAGAACGGCGTGCGGGTGACGGCCGCGGCATGGCGTTTGCGCCTGACCTGCACCTCGACCGTCCGGCCGATCCTCGCGTGCTCGATGTCGACATACGCCAGGGCTATGTTGACGCCTAGCGACGGAGATGGCGCCCCGCTCGTAACGCGGCCGATCTCCGCATCTCCACGATACACCTCGTAGCCAGCGCGGGCGATTCCGCGCCCGTCCATCGTCAACCCGACCAACCGACAGCGAACACCCTCGTCGCGCTGCTTGAGGAGCGCCGACCTGCCGACGAAATCGCCCCTGTCGAGCGCCACGGTCCAGGCGAGCCCCGCCTCCAACGGCGTGGTCGTCTCGTCAATGTCCGAGCCGTAAAGGCTCAGCCTGGCCTCCAGCCGGAGCGTGTCGCGCGCGCCAAGTCCGACGGCCATGCCGCCAGCGTCCTCAGCGGCCGAGAGCGCTACGTCCCAAAGCCGGGACGCGTCGCCTGCCGCGCAGTACAGCTCGAACCCCGTCTCCCCGGTGTAGCCGGTGCGCGACACCATCGCGCGCACGCCGCCGATGTCGACGTCTTCGAGGAATGAGAACGCCGCCATGTCGTGGATGCGGGACGCCGCGGGCGAGCGCAGTACCGCGGGCGACGACGGCCCCTGGACCGCGATGAGAGCCGTGTCCGGCGAAACGTCCTCCACCACGGCGCCGGCCGTGGCGTGCTCGCGTAGCCACTCGACGTCTTTGGATATGTTCGCCGCGTTGGGGATGACGAGGTATCGATCTGCCGCTCGCCGGTACACGATGACATCGTCCACGATTCCGCCGCTCGGGAGGCACATGGGCGAATACAGCGCGCGGCCGTCGCCGATGCGCGACACGTCGTTGGTCATTACCCGCTGGAGCGTGGCGAGAGCGCCGGCGCCGCGCACCTCGACCTCACCCATGTGCGACAGGTCGAACACGCCGACGGCGGACCGCACCGCGTTGTGCTCCGCGATGATGCCCGCGTATTGCACCGGCATCAGCCAGCCGCCGAACCCGACCATGCGCGCGCCTAGCCGCTCGTGCGCGTCTGTCAGCGGGGTCCGTAGCAGGTCCCTGTCGGCGACATCGTGCGCCACGCGCGTCCTCCCCGTCCACGTGGTGAGTTGCGGCGCATCAGCCGTCGAAGTGCAGGTAGACCGTCTTGATCTGGGTGAAGAAGTCCACGGCAACATTCCCTTGCTCGCGCGTGCCGGTGCTGGACCCCTTGTACCCTCCGAAGGGGACCTGCACTTCGGCGCCGGCGGTCTGGGCGTTCACGTGCACAAGTCCCGCCTGTATACCGTTGATGTACTCGAACGTGCGATTCAGGTCGCGGGTGATGATGCTCGCCGAGAGGCCGAACTCCACGTCGTTCGCGATGTCCATCGCCTCTTCGAACGACGCGACGGGGATCACGCCGACCACCGGGCCGAATATCTCCTCCTGCGCGATGCGCATCGACCTCGTCATGCCGCCGAAGACGGTCGGCTCGACGTAGAAGCCCTTGTCGTATTCGCCGCCGGTGAGGCGACTCCCTCCGGCGAGCGCCTCGGCCCCTTCGGCCTTGCCGATCTCGATGTAGCTCAGGATGTTGTCGAGCTGCTGCTGGTCGACGGCGGGCCCGACCTGCACGCCCTCGCGCTGGCCGTCGCCGACCTCCATCGCCTTCACCTTCCCGACGAGCAGGTCGGTGAACTCGTCCGCCACCGCCCGCTCCACGAGCACGCGGCTTGTCGCGGTGCACTTCTGGCCTGTCGACAGGATGGCTCCCGCGATGACCTGCGTTACGGCGTTGTCGATGTCCGCGTCGGCGAGGACGATGACCGGGTTCTTCCCGCCCATCTCGCATTGGCACTTCGCGTTGCGGCCGGTGACCGTGTCATAGAGGCCCGTGCCCGTGGCGTTGCTGCCCGTGAACGAAACGGCTCTGATCCGCGGGTTGGTGGCGATTTCCGCGCCGACAGCGCTCCCCGGTCCCGTGACCATGTTCAGCACGCCCGCGGGGAGACCGGCTTCCACCAGCGCGTTTACGAAGTGGTAGGAAGAGATCGGCGCCAGCGAGGCGGGTTTCAGGACGACGGTATTCCCCGCCACGAGGGCGGGCAGCGCCTTCCACGCAGGGATGGCGATCGGGAAGTTCCACGGCGTGATGAGACCGACGACGCCGAGGGGCTCCTTCACCGTGTAGAGGAACGTGTTCGGCTGGCCCGACGGGAACGTCTCGCCCGTGACGCGCCGCGCCTCGCCGCCGTAGTACTCCAGCAGCTCGACGGTCCGCAGCGTCTCACCCGTGCCTTCGGGGACGGTCTTGCCTTCCTCTCGCGTCAGGTCGCGGCCGACACCCGCGGCGCGCGCTTCGAGGATCTGCGCGGCCTTGAAGAGGATCTTCCCGCGCGCGGGGCCGCCCATCTCGCGCCACTCGGCGAATGCGGCCTCGGCCGCGTCGATGGCGGCGACAACGTCCGCTCGGCCCGACTCGGGATGTACGCCCACGACCTCCGATGTGTCAGCGGGGTTGATGTTCTCGAACGTCTTGCCGCTCGCCGCGGGAACCCACTCCCCGCCGATCAGGTTCGAGTATTCCGTCGCCATGCGCTGCTCCTATCGAATTGGTCGGTTCCCATCCCGCGCGTCAGACACCCCCGCCAACGGACGCGACCTTCGCCGCCACGTCGCGCGCGATCGATGGGGCCGGTACTGTCAGTATGCCGTCGGTCGCTGCGGCCTCCTGCGTCATGAGTATCTGCCCGCTCCAGGTGTCCCACCACTCGACCGAATACGCGCCGTCCGTCAGTCCACGCAGTGCGACGTCCGCGCCGTCGACGGCCTCCGGCGGCCCGTCCTGCAGCACGGAATACCACGTGTGACCGCGATGCTGCAGCCAGAGCGCGGCGTACCGGTCGTTCATCAAGCCGTGCACGCGTATGTCGGAGCTCGACGTCTCCACACACGCTTCCCGTAGCCAGAGCTCGTGCCACGCGACTCCGGCGGCGAACCGCGCCACAGCCCCGAGGTGATGGTACAGGTCCAGCCGCTCAATGTACGAATCCCACCACCAGAGCATTGCGGCCCCCGCGCCTCCGGCCACGACTGAGGCCCACAACCCGTTGTGAAAGCCGATGCCGGCTTCGTCCTTCTCGCCCGCCGGGCCGCCGGAGTCGACGCCGAGTTCGCCGAAGATGTGAGGCTTGCCGTACTCCCCGACCTTGGCCCGTGTGTGCTCGGCTACTTCGGCCGCGATATCGGCCTTGTTGTACTGGTGAGACTGCGTGAAGTCGATGTCCGGCGAATGCCACATCTCTGGATCGCCCGGCGTCCTCGAGTAGCTTGTCGTTATCAGGTGGTCGTAGGGATCGCGCTGGCGGACATGCGCCGCCATCTCCCGATGCCAGGAGACAGCGGCCTCGGCCTCGTATCCCTCGATCAGGTCGATTTCGTTCCAGAACTCCCACGCAAACAGATTCGTACGCCACGCGTAGCGTGCCGTTAGATAGTCGAGCTTGCGGCGGTACAGCGCCCGGGCGGTCTCGTCCGTGAGGAAATCCGCCGGGCGCGCGAGCATCCCCCCGTTCTCGACGGCGTACGGATTGCCGTCGTACGCGGGGTGCGGGTCGCGCGCGCGGAGCTTGTTGAAGGACTCCAGGCACAGCTGAATGGCGATGCCCCGCTCCGCGGCCAGGTCGAACACGCGGTCCAGTCGCCACAGCTCGCCGAGGTCGAGCTGCCCGAGAGGCGGTCTGCCCTCGCCGGTCCACTCAGGTTCGATGCACCAGTGGATCAGCCATAGGCGGGTCCAATTGGCTCCTTCCGCCGCCAGCGCATCCAGGTAGCGCTCGTAGGTGTGCGTGCCTCCGTCGTCGGTCCAACAGACGTTCAGCCCCACCGCAAGGTAGGGCGACCCGTCGTCGTGGCAGAAGTACCGTGGATCCTGCGACCGGCGAATGAAGCCGGCCTCCGGGCCGGCTTCCGCCACGAGCGAGCCAGAGCACAGCTCGGCAGTGTCCTCGGCGCTCACGGTTCGGAGGGTGTAGGAGTAGTCCCCGGTTTCCGTGGGACAGAACTTCACCGTCCAGTGCGGAGGGCCGGCTGGTGTGGTCTCCTCGACGCCGCTCACAAGAGCGGACGTGTGGTCCTGGGTCACATGCGCGCGCACGCGCGTGACCCTCCCCGACGGCTGTACAAACTCCGCCTCCACACCGTTCTCCGCCGTATCGAACGGGTCGGGGAATTCTGGATCGAATCCGAACGTGAGCTCGTACAGGCCGTACTGGGAGGCCCAATCAGGCTGACTGTAGATCTGCGCGCGTAGCATGCTGATTCCTGTTGGGCCGGCTTGTTGAAGGCCCGCTCTACGTCAGCCCGTCCGATGCAACCGTGCCGACTCTACGCGAGCGCGTACGGCGTGTCAAGACCAGCCGTAAACCCGCGCGGCCGCCGGGGCCGCAGGGCTTCGGGTGGAAACCGGAGACCGGCGTCCGAGCGTATAGTGCTATGCAGCCGACGACCTCCGGCTACCATGACCTGGGGGAGCCAACACCTGAGAAGGGGACATCGTGGCCGTCATTGAGCCGTTTCGCGGACTCCGCTATGGCCCTCGCCTGGCGGACTCCATCGCGGACGTCATCGCGCCGCCGTACGACGTCATATCGTCCGAGTTACAGGACGAACTCCACGATCGTCACCCGGCCAACTTCATCCGGCTCGAATACGGCCGCGAACACAATGGGACGGATCGATACGCACGGGCGAGGGCCACACTCGACGCCTGGTCGAACGACGGCAGCCTGGTACAGGAGCAGACGCCAGCCTACTATCTGTACGAACAGTCGTTCACGCTCCCCGAAGGCGCTGATGTCGCCGCGCCTAAGCCCGTCTATCGACGACGCGCCGTCTTCGCGTCGGTGGCTCTGGAGCCGTATGGGGCGTCCATATTCCCGCACGAGAAGACGCTCGCCGGTCCGAAGGCGGACAGGCTGCGGCTGATCGAGGCCACCGAGGCCAACCTGTCTCCCGTCTTCGCGATCGTTTCCGATGAGCGAAGGGCGATGGAGGATGTGGTATCCGATCTGGTGACGCGCTCTCCGCTCCTATACGAAGCCCAAGACAGCCTCGGAGAGACGCACCGTCTGTGGCGCTGCGACGGCGATATGGCCGCGGAGCTCGCCCGCGCGGTCGACGGAGCCAGCCTGACGATCGCTGACGGCCATCATCGCTACGAGACCGCGATGGCGTACCGCGACCGCAAACGCGGCCACAACGGGTATCGGGCGGGTCGGCATTCGCTCGACGCCGTCATGATGGCGCTGGTGTCTTCGCAGTCGGACGAGCTCATCATCCTGCCCACATTCCGCCTCGTCTCTGGTGTGGAAGACGCCGCAGTCGAGTCACTTCCTCGCAGGCTGACCGAGGGCGGCCTCGACGTTGACGTGGTCCCCGGCCCGGCGCGTGAGGCGGACTTCGCGCGCATGCTTCACGCCGTCCATACGTCGACCACGCCGACGTTTGGCCTGTGCCTCCCGGGAGACCGACTCGCGACCGTCTCGCTTGCCCACGCTGGGGACAGAGGGGCCGACATGTTGGGCGTGGCCTACCTGCACGAACGTCTGCTGCCTGACTTCCTTGGGGTAGACACGGATGGCCCTTCCGGGCAGAAACGTGTGCGGTACACGGTGAACCGCGACGGGGCCCTCGCGGCGGTGCGCGCGGGCGAGGCGCAGGTGGCGGTGTTCGTCCGTGGCGTTACGATGGGCGAGGTCGAGAAGGTCGCCAGGTCGGGCGGGACCATGCCGCAGAAGTCGACGTATTTCTACCCGAAGATGCCGTCGGGGCTCGTGGCGCGTCGCCTGGCGTAGCCGACGCTCATCGGTCGGCTAGAACTGCGTCAGGAAGCGCATGTCGTTCTCGAACAGGATGCGGATGTTGTTGATGCGGCACCGCAACATCGTCGCCCGGTCGATGCCCATCCCGAACGCGAATCCCGTGTATTCCTCGGGGTCGTAGCCGACCGCGCGGAACACCTCGGGGTCCACCGCTCCCGCGCCGAGCACCTCAATCCAACCAGTGCGTTTGCAGACGCGGCAGCCGTCGCCGTCGCAGAAGATGCAGGTTATGTCGACCTCGGCGCTCGGCTCGGTGAACGGGAAGTAGCTCGGACGGAAGCGCACGCGGGTGTCCGCGCCGAACATCTCGCGCGCGAACACGGCCAGCACACCCTTGAGGTCGCTGAATCGCACGTCGCGGTCTACCAGTAACCCCTCCAACTGGTGGAACATCGGGCTGTGTGACACGTCGGCATCACGGCGATACACGCGTCCCGGCACGACGATTCGGATCGGCGGCTGGCGCTGCTCCATGTAGCGTATCTGCATCGGCGACGTGTGCGTCCGCAGGAGCACGCTGTCGGTGATGTAGAACGTGTCGTGCATATCGCGTGCGGGGTGGTGCGACGGCGTGTTGAGAGCGTCGAAGTTGTAATACTCCGTCTCTACCTCCGGGCCCTCGACCTCCTCGAACCCGAGTCCGCGGAATATCTCACACATGCGAATCTTGGTCTGCGTGATCGGGTGGTAGCCGCCGAGGGCGCGGCGACGTCCCGGGAGCGAGATGTCGAGCCGCTCGGCCTCGATCGCTCGCCGTCGTTCCTCCTCCCGAATGGCCACCGTTCGCGTTTCCAGGGCCGTCGTGATGTCGCCCTGCAGATCCGTCAGGAGCTTCCCAACGGTGGGGCGTTCCTCCGCGGGCAGGCTACCGATGCCCTTGCGGAGCCGTGTCAGCTCGCTACGCCGTCCGAGGAAACGCACGCGCACGTCCTCGATCGCTTGGAGCGTACCGGCTTCGCCCGCGGCCTCGACGGCGTCCTCGCGCAACGCCTGTATCTTCTCCTCCATCGCACTGCTCCTGGTCCCGTTCGCTGCGGCCGGGCAAAAAGAAAACCCGTCACTCTGCCCCTACTGCGTCAAGGGACGAAAGCGTCGGGCTGCTTCCGCGGTACCACCCTCATTCGCACCGCGTTGGCGGCGCGCTCTCGAGTCCCTGTTACGGTGGGAACCGTCCTGCCCTACTGCTGTCGTTCAGGCGGGAAGCTCACGGAGGAAATTCAGCGTCCGCTCCCGGAGGCGGCTCACAGCCCGGGGCCGCCACTCTCTGCGCGGGAGAGCCCGGACGCTTACTGGGCTCCGGTCATCGCCATGTCGGGTCTAGGCGTCGGGGGCCTGCTGGTTGGCCTTGGCCAGCTGCGCCAGTTGCTCGAAGCCGGCTGCGTCGTTGATCGCCATGTCCGCCAGAACCTTGCGATCCAGCTCAACGCCGGCGTTCTTGAGGCCGTACATCAGGCGACTGTAGGACAGGTCGTGCTGCCGCGACGCGGCGTTTATGCGCGCGATCCACAGGCGACGAAACTCACGCTTGCGCGCACGACGGTCCCTGTACGAGTAATTCCAACCCTTGGCCACGGCCTCTTGCGCCGTCCGGATCAGGTTCTTCCGGCGGCCTCGGTATCCCTTGGCGTGGCGTAGGATATTGTGCTTGTGCTTGCGGGCCGCTACGCCCCGCTTGATACGCGGCATCTACTGGATCTCCGCCTCGCGCTACGCCTTGCTACCGTAAGGAAGGAGCCGCTCAACGCGCTTCTTGTCTGACTTGTGAACGTACGCAGGCTGGTCTAGGCGACGCCTCCGCGCCGGGCTCTTACGCTCGAAGTAGTGATTGTTGCAGGCGTGGGCGCGCTTGAACTTGCCCTTACCCGTCGAGCGGAACCGCTTCGCGGTGCCCTTGTGCGTCTTCATTTTCGGCATGGTATGGACCTACCTTTGGATCAATGACGGGTGAAAGTATACCACAGGGCCGCTGCAATGTCGCGCGCTGCCACGGCGCGTGACGGTCGACACCGAGGCCATTCGCTAGGGTGGCCTAACCGGCCGCGCCGGGCTCACGACAGCAGGGACCAATCCGGCGGCTGTTCGGGGTCCCCGAGTGGGCCGTACGCGTTCCGCACGATGCGGCGCTGCTCGTCGAACCAGTCCGCGGAGTCGGTACATGGCTCCAGCGTGTCGCTCCGTTCAGCCAGGAACGCGTCCAGGAGCCGGTCAAGCGCGTCGCGCAGCTCGCGTGACGCTGGATCGGCGGCCAGGTTGCGCATCTGCAGCGGGTCGGCGTCGAGGTCGAATAGCTCCGTGAGCCCGTTGAGCCAGCGGGTGTAGACGTGCCGTTTCGTGCGCACGCCGCGCCATTCGTCGCCGTCGACCAGATAGTCGTACGCCTTCGTGAAGTTCATCGTGAACACGGCGTCCTGTTCGGCGGCTCCCTCGCTGTCGAGCCACGCGTCCGACAGGTCGATGCCCTCGACCGTCCGCGGGACCGACACGTCGCACAGGCCGCACAGCGTCGGGAACAGATCCACAGGGGACATCAACGCATCGCGCACATGTCCGCCTTCGAAGGCGCCGGGAAGACGCGCCATCATCGGCACGCGCAGGGATTCCTCGTACGGCAGCTTCTTGTCCCACGCGGGTCGGCCTTGCGCGCCCATCTGCGTGCCGTGGTCGGATGTGAAGATGAGCAGCGTGTTCTCCGCCAGGCCGGATTCATCGAGGTAGCGCATGAGATCCCCGAGCATGTCGTCCACGGCGAGGGTCATGGCGAGATAGTCGCGATACGCGCTGGCGGAACGCTCGCGGACGTCGCGCGGCACGTTTGCCGGGAATCCGAGGTCGTCGGGAAGTCGGTCGTAGCACTCCTCCGGCGCGGAAGCGAACGGCGTGACGTGCGGCTGATGGGGCGAGATGAACAGGCAGAACGGCTCGTCGCCGCCTTCGCCCATGAACTCCATCGCGTAACGGTTCAGCGCGTCCGTTTCATAGCCGTCCCACGTCTCAGCGTGCCAGTCGTCGCGGTTCACCGTGCCGCCGAAGTAGTCCATGTGGAAGTTGTACCCGCGCCAGTA
>NYZG01000431.1 GCA_002687025.1 Candidatus Poribacteria bacterium | reverse complement strand
CAGGTCGGCGCGCGCGTCGGCGCGGAGATCCACGGCGCCACGACGATCACCACGGGACATTGGCTTCGGTCCAAGCTGGGGGCGCCCTGGCTTCACGCCTCGAACGTCCCCGTCGTCCTCCGCCCCTACCTCACCGCCGGCACGCCGCAACTGCTTATGCAGCGGATTCTCGCCCTCGGCCTCGTCGCGATGGGGATGTGGGTGATGTACAGCACGGCCGCGCCCGCGGTCCTGCCGCAGTTGCGCTAGGCGCCCTGTCAGCCGGCCAATCCCCCGAACGCTGCCGCGTAGAACTCGCGGCGGAAGGCGACTATGCCGGGCGTCGTCGCGTCGGGGTGGACGCGGTTGGTGAGCAGGATCGCGGCCTGCCGCTCCGCCGGACGCCAACGCAACGCCGTCCCCGTGAATCCCGTGTGCGTCAGCGCGCCGTCGTCGAGCGCGATCCACGCGTGCGTGCGTCGCGTCGCGCCGTCGTCCATCACGACATCCGTCAGCAGCCGATGCGTCTCCACGGCCATGATGGGCGCGCCATCGTTCAGCAGGCAGCGCGCGAACAGCCCGAGATCGTCGAGCGTCGCAAACAGGCCGGCGTTGCCCGTATCGCCGCCCAGGAAATGCGCGTTTTCGTCGTGCACGACGCCCCATACGACCCCGTCCCGCCAGTCGTAGCGCGCATGGTTCGTCATGCGCTTTTCGGCGCCCGAACGGTTCTCCGTGGCCGCGCAAGACTCGCGTAGCGACGCCGGCGGGTTGAAGGTGGTCGCGCGCATGCCCAGCGGCTCGAAGATGCGCTCCTCCGCCAGGTCGCCGACCGACCGGCCTGTCGCGGCCTTCACCAGCTCGGCGAGCAGGATGTAGCTCAGGCAACTGTAGACGATCTTCTCGCCGACGGGATGCTCCGGCGGAAGCGCGCCGAGATACGCCACGATCTCATCTCGGTCGCCGGGGTCGAGATAGAGCGGCTTCCAAGCCGGCAGACCGGACGTGTGCGTGAGCAGATGCAGGATCGTCACGTCGTCGCGGACGAACTCCGGCAGGTGGCGCGTTACCGGGTCGCTGGTCGACAGCGCCCCGTCCTCTACGAGAAGCGCGACCACCGTCGCCGTGGCAATCGGCTTCGTCAGCGAGGCGAGGTCGAAGAGCGTGTCGAGCTCCATCGGCAGGCGCTGAGGAGTCGTGATGCGGTGGCCTGCGTGGATGCGAGCCGCGGTGTGGTCGCCGTCGATGACGAGCGCCGTCGCGCCGGGGAAGACGCCGTCGGCGATGCCCCGACACAGCAGGTCGATCAGGGCTTGGTCAAGAGCCATTCGAGCCCTCTTGGTCGCGGCGGTCGAGCTCGCGTATGCGCTGCACGATGTCCGTGGTGGACCGCGCGGGAATGTGTATCCCAACGACCACCTCGCCACCGTTCCGCTCGACGACCTCGCGTTCTATGACGCGGTCGAGCGAGTAGTCGCCGCCCTTCACGTGGATGCTAGGGCGGATCAGCTCCAGCAGGTCGCACGGCGTGTCCTCGCCGAAGATGGTCACGTAGTCCACCGACTCCAGCGACGCGAGCATCTCAGCGCGCTCGTCCTCGGGGATCACGGGGCGGTCGGGGCCCTTCAGCTTGCGCACCGAGTCGTCCGTGTTCACGCCGACGATGAGCAGGTCGCCCAGGGCGCGGGCCTGTCGCAAATACCGCGCGTGACCCACATGGAGAACGTCGAAGCATCCGTTGGTCGTGACGACTACTCGACCGGCATCGCGTTCGCGTCGGGCGATGCGCGCGATCTCCTCGCGGGGTAGGACTCGCGGGTGTGCGCTCATCGCGGGCGGCTCCCTGTCAGGTCTAGTTCGCCGCGGCTTCGCGTTGCGATTGCTCTTTCTGCCAATCCCAGTCGATGCCACCGTCGTAGAAGCGACCCGGATTCTCGAGCGCCCAGATCTGCTTCCTGATGACGTAGTTGCCGGGATCCACCGCGAGGGCGCGCCGCAGACTCGCGACACCCTCGTCCTTGCGGCCCAACGAGAGCAGAAGTCGGCCGTAGCGGAAGTGCGTCGGGGCGTCGGACGCCCCCAGCATCAGGGCGCGTCGGTATGCAGCCTCGGCGGCCTCGGCTCGTCCTGCGGCCTGATAGCTCTCGGCGAGGTCCGCCTGCACGTCAGCATCCCTGGGAAGCCAGTCGGAGAGCGCCTCCAGCGCGCGTATGCGTCCCGCGCCGTTCGCCGATGACGAGGCCTGAATGGAGGACGAGGGCGCGTCACTTCTCTCAGCGGCCGCCCACGCTTTGGCTTCGTCGGGAGAGACCATGCCCTGGTAGCGGCCCGCCTCATCAATGAGGATCGTGTTCGGGACGGCCTTGAAGCCGATCAGGTGGCCCAGGATGTTCTCGGCGTCGACGAGGTTCGCGTATTCGGCCTTCGCGATCTCCACGTACGGGCGCGCGAGTTCCGCCCCCTGCACGTCCATCGCGACGGCGATCACCTCGATGCTGTCGTCATCGCGCGCCGCGTAGAAGTCCTGCCACCCGGGCAGGTTGTCGCGGCATCCTCACCAACTGGCCCAGGTGTACATGATGACGCGCTTGCCTCGATAGTCCGACAGCGCCACCGGCGAGCCGTCCATGTCGGGCAAGGTCACGTCGGGCATCGGGTCGCCCTTACCGATGCGCGCGGCGGCGGGATCGGCTCCCGGCGCCAGGGCGATGGCGTCCTCGGCGTCGCTCCAGTCGAAGTGGGCGCGGAACAACTCGGGGACGGCGGACAGCGCGACTAGCCGTGCGTCGCCGTTACCGGCGATGCGGTCGTCCGTGCCGTCGGTCCTGACGATGGAACACACGTCGTCCTCGACGCAGACGCTCAGGGCGTCGTCGCCGACGGCCTCCAGCTTCGCTCCGAACGCCTCGACCACGCGCGTCATCGGGATGAAGGCGCGGCCGTCGACGTCATGCACGTCCAGGTTGAGAAGGCGGTCACGCACGGAGATGGCGATGGCGTCCCCGGCTCGGGCGGAACGGGCGGCCGAGCTTGCAGCGATCACGGCCACCAACGCGACGAGTAGTTTCAGCACGGCAGCGCTTCCCTCCCAGAAGCCGGCCAATCAGCACGACACGCTCAGAACGAACCCGTCAGCGACAGGCGTTGCGCATCTCCCAGATCGGGATGCGTCATGAACGCGTAGTCCGCGTGGACGGTAACATCGCGGACGGGAATTCGGAAGCCGGCGCCCGCGGTGAACTCGCCTGCGTCGAGTCCCGCGCGAAAGCTCACCGTGCGCAGGAGCGTCAGCTCGGCCCCGGCGTGCAGGCGCGACTCGGAGCCCTCTTCAGACAGGCGCGTCGTGCGATTCAGGTCCACATCGGCCGCGAGGGCCAGAGCCGCGAGCCTCCCGCCGGGCAGACGCACGGCGATGCCCGCGCGCGGGTTCGCCTCGCGCGAGAACGTCGGTCTGCCGGGGGTGTCCCACTTCACGCGCGTGCCGACGGCGTCCTGAACCACGAGACCGCCCCGGACGTTGTCGTGCAGTCGGACGATGGCGCCCAGGTCCGCGCCGAAACCGTTGCCGCGATTCGCTATGATCGACTGCCGGACGATCTTCGCCGTGCCGCCGACGGACACGCGGGAGCCGAGGACGCGGGCGTAGGAAAGCAGAAGCGCATTGTCGGACGTAGTGAACGTCTCGGCGATTTGAGGGTTGTCGACGTACCGCTCACCGATGTCCTTGACGCCGTTCTGGTTCAGGTCACGGAACGTGCCGAGGATGCCGTCACCGTTGACGTCGTCGAACGTCACGCGGGGGACATCGTCGATACCGAGTCGTATCCAACTTATCCCCAGCTTGCCCTGATTGAACGGAACGACGACGTTCACGAAGTTGTACTGCGCCAGCCCGCGCATGAGGGCGGATTCCTGCGTGCCCTGCTGGAACATGTCCGCGTGCTGGCTGGTGAAGCCGTACTGTTCCACGCCGGTGAGGCCGGCGGGATTCCAGTAGGCCGCGGAGGCGTCCTCTGCCACGGCCACGTACGCCGATCCCATCGCGGCGGCGCGCGCCCCGACGCCTAGCCCCAGAAACTCCAGGGCGAACGAACCTTCGTCCGCGGCGTGGACGCTGCCTGCAAACGCGATCAGGGCCAGCGCCAGCATCCACCGAGTTGCTCTGGCGACGCGCATAGGGACTCCTCGCTCAGTGAATCAGCCGGGGGCGAAGTCGTAGGTGCGGGTCTGAAGGATCACGCTAAGAGCGCTCCAGAAGGCGCCGACACAGTATTCGCCCAGTATCACGCCGAAGAAGAAGCTCGTGGCCTTCCGATTGGCCTGCATCCCGCCGAATTTCAGTACAACGAACTTGATCACTGTGCTGATGACCAGGCACGACCAGAAGTATCCAACGCCGTTGGTCATGGCGATGGCATACGCCGCCGGATGGAGAGGCCACCACATGAACTTCATCCGCATGAACATGAGCATGAACGTGAACACCAACCCGCCCGCCATGGCGGCGGAGGCGGGCACATTCGGATCTTGTGGGTTGCTGAAGTGCCCCGCCGCCCATCCGAACTGCCCGATGTGACCCACGAACGGCTGCGCGCGCGCATATCCGAGGCGGTACATCTCGCTCACGCCCGCCCACCATGACCCCAGCGAGCCCACGACCAGCGCGATGCCGATGGCGAGCACGAGCCGCTTGGTGTTCATGCGCGCGCGCTCCGCCATCTTCAGCCCCTCCAACTGGTGGGGCATGATGTGTTCGCGGTATCCGCGACCACTGAAGAACCAGAAGAACGGCACGACGCCGAGGTTCTCGAACCCGAATCCGCGCGTGCCGAGAATGTTGATCAGGAACTGCTGACCGTTCACCATGCCGGCCATCTCGTGCGCCGGTGGCCCGAACTCCGCGCGCACCCGCGTGATACCGACTGACAGAGCGAAAAAGAACGCCATGAACGGCAGGATGATGGGGATCGTCATGCCCGCGTGCACGCAGAAGTAGACGATGTACGCGAACGACATGACCATGATGACGGCCGCCGTACGATACCGGATCGGCTCGCCGGAGTCGTCCATCTGCTTGCCGCCGAACAGATGCGCGATGACGGAGCGCAGGTGCCCACGAGTCGCCCATACGGCGGCGAAGAACACCGCCATCCATCCACCGATCGACTGCTCGCTGAGGAACGGCGCTCCCGGGAAGCGCAACCCGCTCGCGGCGACAAAGACCTGCTGGAAGCGTGCGAAGAGATAGAAGAACCACATCGAGAAAGACAGGTCCAACGGAAGCAGATAACCCAGGCCGATCACGAAGGGGTAGAGCGGCACGGGGATATTGCCCATCGCGTTCCAGGGGCGTTCGGTGAATATGATCGTCCGCTGGTTGTGGCGCACAGGGAAGCTGGGGACGTACGGGAACAGCGCGTTCAGGCCGTTGAGAATGTCGAGCGCGGCCACGAGCCCAAACCCGATCCACAGCGCGCGGTTGCGGAAGAAGCTCGACGTCCCGCCGCCCTCCGTGATGGCCATGGGCAGCTGGATGATCGGATAGGCGAGCTTCTCGTGCTCGGTCCACTGCTTGCGCACGAAGATGTTGATGCAGACCATCACGAGGCCGAGAGCGAGGATCAGGCTCGTCCACCAGAGCGTCAAACGCAGCCACGGCGCGAACACCTTCCACGTGTAGAATTCGCCCAGCGCGTCACCCTCGTAGAACCCCCGTAGTATCGTCTCCTCGGGGTCGTAGACGACGAGGTGCCGCGGTATGTACCGGAAGAACAGCTCCTGCCACTGGTTCTCGGGTGTGGCGAAATGGAAGGGGTGCGCGATCGCCGGGATCGTCAGCGCGAGCGTGTCATGCCCCGCAAGGCCCGACGCCACGGATAGCATGACGTATATCGTGATCAGCTCGCCCTGCGTCATCGCCCAGTCGGGCTTGAAGCGCTTGATGCCGAGGTTCACGAGGATGAGAATGAAGACGTTGAGGACCACGTTCCAGAAGAGCGAGATTGTCGTCGGGTGTCCCGAGTGCCACATGCCCTCGACCTCGAGCACCCAGAACACGTTGGGGACGCACAGGATGGCGCCCATCGCGATCGCCCGCCATGTCACGCCGGTCACGCGACGATCCGTGGCGTGCTTCATGGCGGTGATGCCCGGCTTCGAGTGTACGTGGACGGAGACGCGCTAGCGGGCTATTTCCCAGACGAGGTGGGCGAGTTCGGGGAGTATGAGCTTCTCCATCGCCAAGCCGACGGCGTTCCGCGATCCGGGTATGGAGAACACGATGGTGTCCTTGGCCACACCGGCCGTCGCGCGCGACATGATCGCGCCCGCGCCGATCTCCTCGTAGCTGAGGTATCGGAAGATCTCGCCGAATCCCGGGAGCGCCTTGTCGAGGGCGGCGCTGACGATGTCGAAGGTGGTGTCCCGCTTGGCGATGCCGGTGCCGCCGGTGAAGATGACGGCGTGCGGCTCATCGTGGCCGAGAAGCCGGTCGAGGCAGTCTCGTATCTGGTCGGGTTCGTCCTTGAGGATCTCGTAGTGGACGACCTTGTGCCCGTTGGCTTCCAGAGTTTCGCGCAGGTACGCGCCGCTCTTGTCGGTCGCCTCGGTGCGCGTGTCGCTCACGGTAACGACCGCGCATGCGACAATACGACCCTCGGATGCCTCTTTGTGCTCCGTGTAGCCCATCGGGTTTGTCCGCCGCTATCGGCGTTCGCGATGGAGCACGTGCTTGCGTTCGTGCTTGGAGTACTTCATGCGCTCGAGCCGCGTGTTATCGGCTCGGCGGTTCTTCTTCGTCACGTAAGTGGACTTGCCGTCCTCGGAGACGAGGCGGATGATCTCACGCATCGGTCTATGTTCCTAACGTCCACGATAGGTCAGCAGCGGGCACATCCCTAGAAGTTTACCGACGGCGTCAGGGGTGGTCAAGGCGCCGGACGGGACGACAGGCGCTTTTCTATCGACGCAATGCGGAGGCCAGGCATGGAAACGGGTGACGCCAGCGGCCGGGACGCGGCCGACGACGCGGGGATTCTCTCGGACGCACAGGTCGTACGTCGCCGGGATCGGGGCTTTGGGCGCCTAACGGAGCTATACGCCGGGGAGCGCCCGTCGACGCCCGTGTTTCTGAACGGCGCGACCTTCCCGGTCCACGCGACCCCGGACGCTGAACCGGACGAGTGGGTCGCGGACGCCCTGACGGCAGCGGCCCGTCACGCGGCGGCAGCGGCGGACGACGACGTGTTCCGGCCGCTCGTCGTGGAGTTCGGGGCGCGCGGCGTCCACTTCGTCGACGCGCTGCTGGGGGCGCGCACCTTTCGGCGGCATGGGCAATGGTGGGCGCAACGCCTGACCACGCCCGTGGGATCACTCGCGCCGCCCGATCTCGAAGTCGACGCAATATGGCGCAGCGCCCGTGAGGTCGCGTCCGCGTTCGTAGAGCGCGGGGCGTCGGGCGTCCTGTTCGGTTCGCCGACGCTGTCGAGCGCTCTGAACGTCGCTCTCAACCTGTACGCTGAGCGATTCCTCGAGACGCTCGCGATGGACCCCGAGGCCGCGAGCCGGGATCTCGCCACCATCAACACGCTACTACGAGACCTGCACCGGTGGTATCGCGAACATGTCCCGCGCGAGCAGCTGCAGGGCGTGGTGGCCGCGCACCGATGTCAGCCGCCGGGATTCGGCCAGCTCTGCGGGTGCTCCACGCAGCTTCTGTCCGCCGAGATGTACCGCGACTTCGTCGCGCCGTTGGACGCGGACCTACTCGGCGACTATCCGGGTGGCGGCATGATCCACCTGTGCGGCGGTCACACGCAGCACATCCCGGTCTGGCGAGAGATGTCGTCGTTGCGCGCGGTGCAGCTCAACGACGACGCTGCCGACTCCTTCGACGAGTACTATCGAGGTCTGCGCGACGACCAGATGCTCTACCTGAACCCTACGGCGTCCATGACGGCAGCCCGCGCGATCTCGATCACGGGTGGGAGCCGTCTCGTGGTGGTGGCCGACGCGGAGTAGGACTAGACGATGATCCGCGACGCCGTCGCGCGGTAGCAGGGAAGCACTCCATCGCCGGCCTGCGGCAAGACTCTGGTGGACCACGTCCCGGGAATCCGCTTGTCATGCGCGTCGAATCTGGCGATATTCGGGTGTCCCAACCGTTTCGGGACACTCTCCGAGGAATGACGCATGGCCGATTCAGCACAGCCGATGAACGTCGTCGTCGTCGCGGCCGACACGCTGCGCACGGCGTACCTGGGCGCGTACGGCAACCCGTGGATTCAGACGCCGAACATCGACCGGTTCGCCTCGGAGGGTGTCCGCTTCTCGCGCGCCCATCCCGAGTGTCTGCCCACGATACCCACGCGACGCACGTTGCACAGCGGCCGACGCGCTTTCCCATTCTTGGGATACGATCCCGTGCCGTGGGACAACGTGTACCTCCCGGGCTGGCAACCGATGTCGCCCGACGAACCGACCGTCGCCGAACGGCTGATCGAGGCTGGATACCACACAGGATTCGTCGCCGACGTGCCACACTACTTCGTCCCGGGCATGAACTTCACGCGGGGGTTCCGGCAGTGGGAGTTCGTCCGCGGCCAGGCGGAGGATCGGTGGGGCGCAGCCGCCCATGCGGACGAGAAGCTGCTCCGCAAGTATCGGGGCAACGAGAACCGCATCCGGGCGCACATCGTGAACGTGAAGCCGGAGCAGCCCGAAGAAGAATGGCCGACGGCGCGCACGTTCCGATGGGCGATGCGCTTCGTCGAGCAGAACCGAGGGACCACGCCGTTCTACCTGTACGTCGACAGCTTCACGCCCCACGAGACCTGGGAATCGCCCCTACACTACTACGAGCTGTACGGCGATGTGGACGTGCGCGAGCCCATGTGGCTCACGGTGCCGTATGGTTCGGCGAACGACCATCCAGACATCGAGCCGCAACTCCCGAGCATCCGAGCCAACTACGCTGGGCTCGTCACGATGGTGGACACGTGGTTCGGGCGGCTGCTCGACACCATCGATCGCGTCGGCCTCAGCGACAACACCGTCGTCGTGTTCCTGAGCGACCACGGGACGAACTTCGCGGACAACGCCGAACGCGTGTTGGGTAAGCCCGCGAACGCGCTCTATCCCGGCACGATGGATATCCCGCTGATCGTGCGGTCTCCCGGCGCGACCCGTGGGCAGGTGGTCGACGAATTCGTCACGACGCTCGACGTGCCGGCGACCGTGCTCGCCGCGGCCGGAGCCGACGGCGACGTGGCCGGCCGGGATCTGCGCGCCCTTGTCGACCGGCAGGAGTACGTGACCTGCCGCTACGGCAACTTCGCGTGGTACCGGGATGCGGACACGTGGTTCTTCAGCAGCGTCGACTTCAGCGATCCCAAGGTGTTCGATCTAGTCGACGACCCGACGTGCGCGACAAACATCGCGGACCGCGCGGCCGATCGGATTGCGCGAGCCCGCGAGCGACTCCTGGCCGACGCCGGCGCCGCCATGCCCTTCTATCGGCGACGTAGCGCGACCGACGCGATCGGCCGGCCCCAGTTCGACGCGGAATGAGAGCCGCGAGGCATCTTCCCGCGCCGTATCCGTCAGTCGACACGGCCGTCCAGCAACCGTGCAACATCGCGCAGAACGCTCGGGGCGTGCCTCAGGCTCGCGGAGATCGACTTCCCGGACGGGCTCAGCCGATCGATGGCCATCTCCGTGGCCCTGGGCAGAATCTCCGCGCACACCGCACTGCCGCTGATACGCCAGGCGTAGCCGATCCCGTCGATCCCGCGATGGAAGTTGTCCGTGCACAGGCTGGACTCGGGACACGACGTGTACCGGAACCCGTCGGAATCATCGACCCACATGTCGTCGATGAGGAACTCCGCGCCCCGCACGATCGCGTCGGCCACGGCCGGATCGCCTGTCGCCTGGTGATACAGCTTCAGACCGGCCAGGAGAATGCCGACCATGAAGCCGGCGTTCCCCGTATGGCGTGGCGGTTCGTGGTAGCAATGGCCCGGCACCATCATGCGTCGCCAGCCACCATCGTCGGTCTGGCGCTCCAGCGTGCGCTCGACGATCAGATGCCCGGCGTTGAGGTAGAACCGGTCGCGCGTGGCGTGGTACATCGCCATCGTCAGGATCAAGTGCCAACCGTTGCTGCGGCAGTTCGTGAAGTCGTAGTGACGCGTGCCGTCGGCGTCGTAGCGGTCGGCGATCCGCCGCGCGACGGCCATGGAACGCCGGTCTCCCGTCAGGAAGTGGTGCAGCAGGAACCCGTCCACCCACGTGTGACTCACGCTGAACGACGCGCGCGTGATTGCTCCCGGGCGATAGCCGTCGGGGTAGTAGCCACCCGTGTGCCCGATGCAGTGCACGTAGACGCCATCCACGCGGCCGGCGTCGACCGAGGCGTGGCACACGTCCACGTCGCGGTGGTGGAGCGCCGCCAATGACGCCTCGGCGAACCACCCAGAATCCCCCGATCGCGCCCACTGTAGGAAGAAGCCGTACGCGGTATCGTATTCGCTGTTGCCCCAATTCCACCGTCGCTCGCCCCACCAATCCCCGTAGTTGAGCATCCCGTATTCGGAGCCGGCCTCCCGATTCGCCCGGTAGCCGTCCAACGCCTGCGCCACCTTCGCTTCGTACTCGCCGAAACGACTCGACCCGGCCGGCGTCATCTCGCCCAGCGCGCCGCTGTCGCAATACCACTCGGCGGGCGCTTGCGCCGTCGGCAGCGGCAGGGGTGGCGCATCAGCGCCTATGTACACGGTGTGCGTCTTGGCCACGCCTTCGCGGAACCGGTAACGGCCGCGCTTGAGGTAGAAGTAGAGCTTGTGCTCGTCCTCTCCCTCTTCGGAGTAATGCACGCCGTCCAGCGCGGGACAGATACCGACATCCACGCGTCCGGGCAGCGCGCGAATGCTCTTCGGATACGACTGCCAGAAGTCGGGCGCGACAACGTCGAGGCCGCCCACCCGGAACCGGTCGTCGCATCGGCCTTCGCGCGCCTCACCGTTGACGACGCATTCGTCGTCGTGGGTTTGGAACACGTGCATCCCGTCGGTATCCGACTCCGGCGTGTCGATCTCGAGCGTCATTGAGGCGATGTCGATGAACGTCTCCGACGACGCATCGCAGACGAACGTGTGGTCGAGCCGCACGTACGGTTGGCCGGCGTAGACGTGGAGTCGGCAGATCGACGTGAACAACTCGGCCCCGTGCTCGTCGGCGTGTCGTCCCTCGATCCGCACGGTGTAGCGAACCGGCCCGCTGTCCTCGACCTCAACGGCCGTGACGGCGACGCGATGGCGACCAACGTCGAAGCGGTCGTCGACTCGTACAACAAGATCGTCGAGTACTTCGGCAAGAACATCGGCATCGACGCCGACGCTGCGATCCAGGGTGATCAGACCATCCGCACGGTCCAGCGCCGGCTCCAGGGCGTGCTCGCGGCTGGCT
>NYZG01000430.1 GCA_002687025.1 Candidatus Poribacteria bacterium | reverse complement strand
GGGCGACGAGACGATCGTCCTGACGCTCGGCGTCCCGACGAACGCCTCGCTCGACCCGCAAACGGTGCACACCGTCACGATCACCGAGGACGACGACGCCCCCACCACGGGCGGCTTCTCGACGCTCTACACCGACGGCTTCGCGGCGAACGGCTCCTCCACCACCGTCGATCCCGACATCTCGCTTGGCTGGTCCACGTCGTCGGTAGCGACGGCGCCCGGCGGGGAAGAGTTCCTGGGGTCAGACGCCACCTACGGCTTCGGGAACGAGACCGCCACGCTTACGCTGAGTTCCCTGCCGCCGCACACGGAGGCGTTCCTACAGTTCGACGTGTACGTGATACAGGCGTGGGAAGGCCACGGCGCCGGGGGTGGGCCCGACCTATGGACGCTGCTGGCGGATGGCTCAACGGCGCTGTCGGCGACCTTCTCGAACGCGAACGACGCCCCGCAGTCGTATCCCACGGACTACGACGGCGGGTCGCCCACGGACAACGGCAGCGGACGCGGCGCGTTGGCCCACAACGCGCTGGGTTACCTCGGGCATGTGGACGCGACTCTGTACCCCACTGGCAGCCCATGGGAAGACGTGACGTACCGCGTGTCGCTCGCCCTGCCGCACACGGCGGATTCACTTGCGCTCGATTTCACCGCCTCCGGCCTCGAGGCGGCCTACGACGAGAGCTGGGGCCTGGACAACATCTCGGTCACCGTCAACAGCGCCACGACCGACGAGGACACGCCCCTGGCGGTGACTCTGAGCGCGGCAGACTCGGATAGCGACACGCTGGAGTACGCTATCACTGGCTCGCCCGCCAACGGCGCGCTGAGTGGCGCGGGAGCGGCGCGCACGTACACACCGTCGCAGGACTTCAATGGTGAGGACACGTTCAGCTACACCGCCGACGACGGCGTGTCAACGAGCGCTGTGTCGACCGTCACGGTCACCGTCGACGCCGTGAACGACGCGCCCGACGCCGACACGCAGTTCTACACGTCCCTGGACGCAACGCCCATCACCATGACGATGAGCGGGGACGATGTGGAGGACGACGGGCTCACGTTCTCGCTAACGGATGGCGGCGCGGTGGCGTATCTGACAACGGGCAACGGCGGAATGGTCGAGGCCGGGGTCACGCAGTGGGCGGACGCTGTGGTGGACTACAGCTCGGAGCGCAGCGCGAGCTCCTGGTCCGCGGCGCAGGCGCTGGGCATCCCGACCACATTCGCGTACGGCGACATCTCGACATCGTGGGCGCCCTCCGCCCAGAACGACGGCGAGCATTGGATAGAGCTGGGCTTCACGACACCGGTTTACGCTACGGGGGCGGTCATCCGTGAGACGTACGGGAACGGATCCGTCACGCAGATCGACGTTAGCGGCCCGTCCACTGCTCTGACAACCGTCTGGGCCGGTACGGACACGACCGTCGCCGGCGCTCCGACGAACTTCCGTGTCACGTGGACGCAGACGGCGTTCCTCGTCGACGCCATGCGCATATACGTCGACACGGACCGAGACGCCTCCGCGTGGGAGGAGATCGACGCTGCCTTGCTGATCGGAAGCAGCGATCCGTCGGGGCCGGGGTACACGATCTCGTACGTCCCCGCGGCCGACTTCAGCGGCATCGATTCGTTCGAGTACGTCGCGAACGACGGCCAGACGGACGGGCCGCCGGGCACGGTGCGCATCTCCGTGGCCGCGCCGAACACCCCACCCGAGGCGACGCCCATCAGCGGCGAGACCGACGAGGACGACATCCTCACGTTGACTCTCACCGGCAGCGATCCCGGCGAAGCGACGCCCGTCAGGTTCTTCCTCTGGGACGGCTCGGCCGCCGTGACGAGTTTCACGACAGGTCTAGGCGCCACGGTCACGCTTTCCGACGCCGACGAAACCGACGATCAGGCAGTCGCGACGTATGTTCCGCCCGCCGAGAGTAGCGGCGCCGACTCGTTCGCGTTCTACGTGACCGACGGTGAGCTCCAGAGCGGCTTCGAGACCGTGAATGTCACCGTTAACGCCACCAACGACGCGCCGTCCTTCGATCCGCTCGCCGACATCACGGTCGACGAGGATTCGGATGCCGGCACGATCGCGATAGAGAACGTGAGCGCAGGCGGAGGGGACGACGAGGCCGATCAGACGGTCTCGTTCGCCACCACCAGCTTCGACACGAGCGTAATCCCACATCCGACCGTGACAGGTTCCGGCGCCAGCCGGACACTGACGTACACGCCCGTCCCGGACGCGGCGGGAACCGTGACGGTACTCGTGGCCGCGGTAGACGACGGCGGGCTCTTGCCGCCGGACGCGTTCTTGGCTCCCCAGGCGTTCACGATCGATGTCGTTCCCCGGAACGACGCGCCGGAGTTCGACTCCCCAGACGATGTCACTGTGGACGAGGACGCCGACGAGGCAACGGTCATCATCACGGGCGTCGGCCCCGGCGGAGGCGCCGACGAAGCGGACCAGGTCCTGACATTCAGCGCCGTCAGCAGCAACACGGACGTCGTCCCGCACCCAACCATCACAGGGGCCGACGACACCCGCACCCTCACGTACCAGCCGGCGGCGGACGCCAACGGCGCCGCGACGATCACGATCACGGTAGTGGACGATGGCGCGAGCGGCGATGGCGAGGTGAACACGACGATTGGCACGTTCGAGATCACCGTCAACGCCGTGAACGACGCGCCGACTTTCGAGAGCGCTACCGCCCTCGCGTTACAGGAGGATGCGGAATCGGCCGAGCTGACACTCACAGGCGTGGGCGCGGGCGGGGGCGTGGATGAGTCATCCCAAGTGCTGACGATAACGGCATCCAGTTCCAGTCAGTCAGTCGTGCCCGACCCAGTCATCACGGGCGACGGGGACACACGGACGGTGACGTTCGCGCCGGTCGAGGATGCCGTCGGTGGAGCGCTGATAACGATCGCCGCCATGGACAGCGGGCCGACCTCGTCGCCGGCCGACGTGAACGTCGCCACGCATTCGTTCTTCCTGATACTCGTCCCCGTCAACGACCCGCCGGAGTTCGCCGACGTGGACGACCGGATCGTGGACGAGGATGTCGGCCCGTCCACGGTGACCATCACAGGCGTCGATCCGGGCGGCGGCCTGGATGAGGCGTCGCAGGAGGTGGTGTTCTCCGCGATCAGCAGCGATACAGACATCGTGCCACATCCATCAGTGGTCGTAGACGGGGATACGGCGACGCTGACGTACACGCCCGCGCAGGACGCCGTCGGGACGGTAACGATAGCGCTGACCGCGACGGACAGCGCCTCGGCCCCGCCGAACTTCAGCACGCGCATCGACGAATTCGACATCGCCGTGGCGCCGCTCAACGATGCCCCGTCGTTCGACACGCCCGCAGGTCTCACGATGGTCGAAGATACCCCTGTGGAGTTGACGCTCACGAACATCACGGCGGGAGGCGGCGCCGACGAGGAGTCACAGACGGTGACGGTGACCGCCACCAGCGGGAGTCCAGACATACTCGCGGACGCCGTCATTTCGGGCGCTGGCGCGACGCGGACGCTGACGTTCACCCCCATCGCGGACGCGGTTGGCGACGCGACCATCACGCTCGCCGCAAGCGACGATGGCCCATCGGGCACGTCGGACGTCTGGTCGGCCGCGGACACGTTCATCGTCACTGTCGGCGCCGTGAACGACGCACCCACGCTGGCCGCGGTCGCGGATCAGACGGTGCAGGAGGACTCGCACGCGGTCACCATCGATCTGGGCGCGATCGGCCAGGGCGGCGGCGACGACGAGTCGTTGCAGGCTGTCTCTGTCGCCGCGACGAGCGCGGACACAGACATCGTCGCCGACCCAACCGTGACGGAGACGCCGGAGGGGTACAGTCTCACCTTCACGCCCGTCGCCGACGCGAACGGCGTCGCGCAGATCACCGTCACCGCGACGGACGACGGGTCAGCGGACGATCCCGACATCAACGCAGCGCAGCAGACGTTCGATCTCTCGGTCAGCGCCGTGAACGACCCGCCTTCGTTCGACTCCATCGACGACGTGACGGCGTCCGAGGGTTCGGATCCGGTGGCGATCCTGATAACCGGCGTCAGCACAGGCCCCGCCGACGAGGCCGGCCAGGATGTCGTCAGCTTCACGGCCGTGAGCGACGACACGACCGACATACCGCATCCGACGATCACCGGCGACGGAGACACCCGCACACTGACTTTCCAGCCAGAGCCGGACGCAAACGGCGCCGTGACGATCACGGTCACGGTGGTCGACAGTGGCGAGAGCGGCGACCCGCACGTCAACGAGTCTACACGGGACTTCGCCGTCACCCTGATCGCGGTGAACGACACCGCGACCGCCGACGCGACGTCCGCGACCACGCCCGAGGATACGCCGGTCGACGTCACACTGGCCGGGTCGGACATCGATGTCGGGGACACGCTCGCCTTCCTCCTGTGGGACGGCCAGGAGGGCGTGACGGCCGCCGTGTCCTCGTTCCACGGCGGCTCCGTGTCGCTGGTCGACGCCATTCCCGGCGACGACCTGGCGACGGCGACATACACGCCCGCGGCGGACTTCACGGGCGAGGACACGTTTGCGTTCGTCGTGAACGACGGCACGCTGGACAGCGCCACGGCTACAGTGACAGTCGCCGTGTCTCCCGTGAACGACGCCCCAACCGCGACGGCGGGCGCTGCTGTCACGCCCGAGGACACAGCGGTGGACATGGTCCTCGCCGGGTTGGATATCGACGAGGATGTGCTGACTGCCCTGCTGTGGGACGGGGTGGAGAGCAGCGCCGGCCCGCTGCCGACGGAGGCGGGCGGCTCAGTGTCCGTCGACCTGTCCGTGGCACACTACATCCCGCCCGCGGATTTCCACGGGGACGACGCGTTTGAGTTCATCGTGAGTGATGGCGACCTGGAAAGCGATTCCGTCACCGTGTCCCTGACGGTCACCCCGGTGAACGACTCCCCTGTTGCCGCCAGTACGGACGACGCGACGGCCGAGGACACCAGCGTCGTTCTCACGCTCACGGGGAGCGACCTGGACGGCGACGTCGTGACCGTCCTCCTTTGGGGCGGCGCGGGCGGCGTGTTGACCGATGTCGTCTCCGCGCAGGGCGGAACCGTCGCCATCGGCGCGACGACTGACGACGCGGCAGCGGCCACGTACACGCCCGCCCAGGACTTCAATGGCGCCGACAGCTTCGACTTCGTTGTGAGTGACGGCCAGGCCGAGAGCGCGCCGGCGACCGTCACTCTGACGGTGAGCTCAGTGAACGACGCCCCGGTGGCGTCCCCGGTCGCGGCCGAGACGGCCGAGGACACGCCTGTCGACCTGCAGCTGACGGGTACCGATGTCGATGGCGACATCCTCACGGCGCTGCTCTGGGACGGCGCCCCGCAGTCCGAGTCGATGGCTACCACGTCGGGCGGCGTGGTGGTAATCTCGACTACGTCGGGCGACATCGCGACGGCGACCTACACGCCGCCGACCGACTTCAGCGGGTCCGACTCGTTCGACTTTCTGGTCGATGACGGAACCGTCGCCAGCCCGTCTATTTCCGTCTCCATCAGCGTTACAGCGGTAGAGGACCCCCCAGCCCCCGAGGCGCCGTCGGGCGACCTGACGGTGTGGGAGGAGGGGAGTCTCGACATCGACTTGTCGGGCGTCGATGTCGACTCGGCGGCGCTGAGCTTCTCCCTGGGTGACGGGTCGGTTCCCTTTCCGACCTTCGAGCTCGCGACGGCCAACGGCGGCGCCGTCACTCTGGCCGACGCGGACCCGTCCGACACGTCCGCGATAGCGACGTACGTCCCGCCCGCGGAGTTCGACGGCGTCGACACGTTCCCATTCCGCGTTAGCGATGGCACGACTGAAAGCACGCCCCAGGACGTGTCTGTTACCGTCACGACGCTCCCGCGCGTTTCCATCGCCGACGGGTCGGAGCCAGAAGGCAGCGGCGGCTCGACCGAAATCGCCTTCACCGTGTCTCTCACCAAGGCGCACGACGCATCGGTCACGGTGGACTACGCCACGGCCGACGGCGAGGCGGCGGACACGGTCGACTACGACGGCGTGACCTCCGCCACTACGAGCATCCCGGCCGGCGAACTGACGGTGGACATACTCGTGCCCATCGCGCCGGACACCATCAACGAGGCTGACGAGACGTTTACGATAGCCCTGACGGGGGCCACCGACGCCGTCATCGCCGCTGCCAGCGCCACTGGCGTGATCGCGGACGATGACGACATCACCCTCACCATCGAGGACATGACGGTTGATGAGGGAGCCGCGTACGCCGATCTGGTCGTGTCCGCATCCGGTCCGACGGAGCAGACGGTCACCGTGGACTTCACGACATCTGCTGGCACGGCCCTCCCGGACGAGGACTACGACGCCACCGCGCTGACCGGGGCCGTCGTCGACGCCGCGACGGGCGCTCTGACAGTACAGGTTCCCATCGTCGACGACGCCACGAACGAAGCCACGGAGGCGTTCACAGGCGCGATCTCAAACGCCATGGGCCGAGGCGTCACGATCGCGGCGACATCGGCGACGGTCACCATCGTCGATGATGACGCCCTCGCGCTCACGATCGAGGACACCTCGATTGCCGAACCCGACGCCGACGTGGCCCCAGCGCACGTCACCGTGGCTCTGAGCGAGGCCAGCGCGCAGGAGATCACCGTCGCGTATTCCACATTCGAGCAGACCGCGGCCGAAGGCGTGGACTACACCTTCACATCCGGCGAGCTCACCATTCTCGCGGGGGCCCTCGACGGCGCGATTCCCGTCGACGTACACGGCGACATGACGAACGAGAGCGATGAGACGTTCCGCGTCTCGGTGGACGGCGTCATCGGCGACGGGGTCGTCGTGGCTGACGGCGACGCGACACTGACCATCCTGGACAACGACGAGATCACCGTGTCCATAGCCGACGCGACGACCGACGAGGGGCCGGGCGCTGTCGCCTCCTTCGCGCTGGCCCTCTCCGGGCCGAGTGAACAGACCGTGACAGTTGGCGCCGCCACCGAAGGCGGATCGGCCATCGCGGATGTGGATTACGACACCCCGATCGCGACCGTCATCAGCTTCGCGCCGGGCGTCGGAAGCGCCACGTTCGATGTCGGCATCGTAGACGACGCCGTCCACGAAGCAGACGAGACGTTCACCGCGGCCCTGAGTGACCCGACGGGTCGAGGCGTAAGCATCGCCGCCGACTCGGCGACCGCCACGATCCAGGACACCGACACCGTGACGCTCTCCGTGGCCGACGCCACCGCGACCGAAGGCGACGACGAAGACGCGCCCCTCACCTTCGACGTGTCCATGTCTGGCTTGAGCGAGGAGACGATCACCGTTGATTTCGCCGTGGCGGGTGGCGAGGTGAACGGCGCAACCGAAGGAGCCGACTTCGCCGCTCCCGACCCGGCCACGGTGACATTCTCGCCAGGATCGAAGACGGCCGAGGCGGTCGTGACGACGCTGGGTGACACGCTTAACGAAGCCGATGAGGGCCTCACGCTCACGCTATCCAGCACAAGCGACGCGCGCGTTACGATCGCCGATGGCGAGGCGGCCGGCGTGATCCTCGACAACGACGACATCACGATTTCAATCGCGAACGTCTCGGAGGACGAAGGCGACGCGACCGGCGCCACGCTGGCCCTGCCCGTCTCCCTGTCGGGCGCGAGTGAACAGAGCATCACGACAACGTATACGACCACCGACGGCACGGCATCGGCCGGAACGGACTACACGGCCATCGTCGACGGGCCGCTCACTCTCGCCCCCGGCGCGCTTACCGTCGACGCGCTTGTAGCGGCGCAGGGCGACGCGACGTACGAGGCGGACGAGACGATCACCGTCACGCTCAGCTCCCCGGCCGCCCGCGGCGTCACCGTCGGCGACGGCACGGCCACTGCCACCATCCGCAACGACGATGCCGCCCCAATTCTGACGGTCGCCGATGCGACCGGGGTCGAGGGGTACGACGACATCGTGACGTTCACCGTCTCGCTGAGCGGCGACACGGAAGAGGACGTCACCGTTGCCTACACAACGGCCTCTGGCACCGCGGTCTCACCGGAGGACTACGTCTCGGCGGAGGGGACGCTGGACCTGGCTGCCGGGTCGATGTCGGCGCCGATCGCCGTGACGCTGACGGACGACGCCGTGGCGGAATCCGACGAGGCGTTCACGCTCAGGCTGTCGGCGCCCACGAACGCGACCATCGACGTGGCGACCGCAGCCGCTACCGCGACCATCGTGGACGACGACCATCCTCCGCTGACCGTAACGCCGCCTCCAGACGCGTCGGAAGGCGTGGACGTTGTGTTCAATGCCGAGATCATCCTGCCGGTGTCGGGCGTGGATTCCGCCACGCTGTTCTACGGCGAAGGCGGGTCGGCGCCCGGCCTCGCCTCGCCCTTCGTGCAGCAGTCGGACACGCTGTGGACGGCGACTGTCTCCGGCGAATCGGTGACGATCCGAGGTCTGCTCTGGCGCGCCGAGGTGGTGGACGATGCCGAGAAGGCGTTCGTGGCGCCGGACGACGCGGAGGCGGCGTACGTGCCTGTCAGCGGCGCGGCGCCCCTGTCATTGGCGACGATGGCCGGGCCGCCCAACGTATGGAACGCCGTCGCGGCGCCGATACAGCCGGACGATCCGGCGCTGTCCGCCACGTTTGACGCCGAGGAGGGCGGCTTCCTCGACGAGTGGTTCGCCTGGCGATGGAACGCCGCCGCCCAGCGTTGGGAGGTCGCCGAGTCGCTGGCCGATGATACGCCGGTCGCCACCGATGGCTTCGAGGTCGGTAAGGGGTGGTTCGTCGCGGTCGTCGGTGACGGCGCCGCCGAAACGCGCGTCATTGCCGGGGAGTCCGTCGACGCCTCGGCCCGCTATCCGCTTCCCATACACGCCGGCTGGAACCTGCTCGCGAATCCGTACGCCTTCCCGGTCGCGTGGAGCGACGCGTCGGTGGAGGTGGCCGTAGGGAATTCGCTCGGGTCTCCGTCGGAACTGGCCGGGATGGTGGACACCCGCCTGGTGTACCTGGACGTCGACACGCAGGCGTACGTCGCACGGCTGTCGAACGAGGAGTCGCCCTACGCCGTGCCGCCGGGGCAGGCGTGGTGGTTCTACTCCACCGATGCGGGAGAGCTACTTCTCGAAGCTGCCGCGATCGATAGCGCGCAGCCTGCGGTCGCGGCGCCGAGGGATACTACCGCCCCGGCCGCGGCCTGGACGGTGCTGCTGGCCATCGAGTCGGACGTCGGCTCGGATCGGGCCGAGGCGGCGGTCTCGCCTCTCGCTCACGCGCCCGGCCTGGGAGTGCTGCGCGACGTGAAGCCACCGCGCTTCCCGATGTCGGAGTCGCCACGGCTCGCGTTCGTGGACCTCGGCTCTGAGGGGACGACGCCCGAACTGACGCGGAGCTACCGAGCGGCCGCCGATGCGATCACGTGGATAGTCGAGGTGACCAGGGGAAGCGGCGCTGTGTTACGGTGGCAGGCCGTGGACGTGCCGGCCGAGTACGAGCTACGTCTCGTCGATCTCGTCACGGACAGGTCGCTGGACCTGCGACAGCAGTCGCGCCTGCGGCTGGAGGGCGGCGGATACGACTCCCGTCGATTCGCGCTGCAAGCCGTCCGGCGCGTCATGCCCGACGCCACACGGCTCCTCGCGAACTACCCCAACCCGTTCAACCCGGAGACGTGGATACCGTTCGAGCTGGACGCGGCCGCCGATGTCACGATTCGCATCTACGACATGCGCGGCGCGCTCGTCCGCCGGTTGGATTTGGGTCGCCGAGGGCCCGGCTACTATACCGACCCGGACGTGGCGGCGCATTGGAACGGCCGCAACGCCGATGGGGAGCCGGTCGGGAGCGGCGCTTACTTCTACACGTTGGACACCGGCGCCTTCCGGTCGACGCGGCGGATGGTGATCCTCAAGTAGCACGCGCGCTCCAGCTACCGGTCGGACTGCGTCGTGCTGATCTCGTCCCGGGATATCTTGTCCACGTTCGCCGGGTTGAACGTCTGCGTCGTCCCCAGGCGCAACGCGATCTCGATACGCCCGCCGGTCAGCACGAAGAACTGGATGAGGAATCCCCCGCCCTGCATCACCTGCACGACGCGCTCGTCCGGCCCGGCATCGCCCATCCAATCCGAGAGGCCATCCCGGACTGCCGGCGATTCGGCCAGATGCTCCGGCATCGCGACGATGAGCGTGCCGGGGTCTTCCCCAAGCGCGGCGCGGATGTCCGCGCGCGCTTGGGCCATGCGGGTTACCAGCGCCTGCGCGTCCGCCACGGTGACGATGCCCACGCCTGCGGGAGGGGCGATGCCCCACGTCACGTGGTGCAGGAACGGGTTCGCGTCCATGTTGTCGAGGGCGGCCCGATCGGTCGGGAACACCGCGGCGACGTAGCGGAACCACCCGCGCGAATACGCGGGCGAATCCTCACGCAGGCGTCCCGGCACGTTGATGTACAGCCGTTCGTCCACCCACGACGGATAGCACCGCGTGTCCCATCCGAAGTCGTAACCCACGGCCGCGAGCGGGCCCATGACGCTCTGTGGCGGATCGCAGAAGATCGCCGCGTGGTCCGGCGCGTCGAGTAGCGGGACGCCCGCGGCGACGATCCGCGAGCGCACGTCCAGCGCCTCCGCGAATCGCCCCGCGGCGTTCCCGACAGCCAGGTGATCGGCGAAATCGTCCGGCAGGTACATGCGCGCCTCTCCGCGGACGGCGTCAGACGGATGCCATCATCCGCTCGACGTACTCGCGCGTGGTCGCGAAGCCGGTGGACTGGAGGCCGCCCTCGGTCGCGGGCACGGCTCCCTCGATGCAGATGGGGCCTTCGTATCCGGCGTCGCGCAGTATCTCGAGCCCCGCGCGCAGGCTGTACGACACCTCCTCGCCGGTGCGCTGGTTGACGCGGGTCTGCGTGCCGTCCTCGCCGTAGCTGTGGACCTTCACGTGCGCCGAGAAGGCGTGCGGCGCGAGCGTCAACATGCCGTCTTCCCAGTGCTCGGGCGCGAAGTTCGCCGTGTCCGGGCATCCGCCGAAGTGCTCGGACGCGACGCCGTCGAAGATGCGGCGCATATCGGCGGGATGCGCGGAGATGCCGCCGTGGTTCTCCATCAGGAGGCGGACGCCCGCCTGCTCGCCGACGGTCACGAGCTCTCGGTAGCCCTCGATGACGCGTTCGAGCGCGCCGTCGTCGTCGGCATTGCCGGTGTTGATCCGTATCGCCGCCGACCCGATGGCCGACGCGGTGTAGAACCACTGCTTCAGGCCCTCTATATCGGTTCGGCGCGTGGCGGGATCGGCGCCCGCGATGTTGCCCATATCCACCGCGATGTTCTGAACCGACAGCCCGTTGTCTTCGAGCCGTCCGCGCAGGTCGTTCAGGTAGCGGGTGTCCTGACTCTCGAAGAACGCCGAGCACAGTTCGACGGTCTTCACCCCAAGCGACGCGAAGATGCCCGGGAGTTCCAGTTGCGTGAGCGTCTTCTCGCGGAGTATCTCGGCCGAGAACAGCCATCCGGCGATCCCGATTTCGTTCTGCATGCGGTTGCCTTTCGCGCCCGTGTTTGAGTGCCGCTAGTAGTCTCTCATGCCGCGCCGCCGCCGGCATCGCCCACGAGGAGCGCGTGAACGTCGTCGAAGTCGCGCGCCACCGGATGCGTGCTACCCTCCGCGTCGGACGACTCGATCTGAAAGTCGCGGTACCCGGTGTCCCGCGTCGCATCGGGAGAGGCCGCGGTCCGGCCGCAGGGGGCGAACAGACAGGTGTGGAAGCCCAGATCGCGGGCCACATCCAGGTTGGGCGCCTTGTCGTCGACGAACAGGCACTCCTCCGCGTGGGCCCCGACCGCGTCCAGGAGACACCTGTAGATGCCGACATCCGGCTTGCGCGACCGGACATCACCACTGATCGTCCAGTGGTCTATGTAGGCCTCCAGGCGGTGCAAACCGCGCAGCCGAACCGACCACTCCGACACGTCGTTGGAGAGGCATAGCACGCGCGTGTCCGACGCGCGCGTCCGCTGAAGGAAGGGGATCAGCCCGTCTACCAGTCGGTGCCGCGCGACGTACTCCGCGTCGAGCGCGTCACCGGCGCCAGACACGCCCAAGGCGCGCCAGAACGCCTCCGACGACATCGCCCCGGCGCTGCATCGCAGGTAGAATCCCAGGATGTCTCCGTCGGGTATCTCGCATCCCTTGTCGCGCGCGAACGGCACGAGATGCGCGTGCACGAGATTCCCCTCGTCGTACATCACGCCCATGGCGTCCAGGACGAGGACGGTCGGTGATGCGTCGGCCGCCATTGTCGGCTCCTGCCTGATGTACGGGAGGCGTTCTCTCACGCGTGCCACCATCGCCACGTCGCGGTCAGTGGCGCCGCCACGACGCTATCACGCTCCATTGAGGTAACCAAGCCCGGGGGACGGCCACCCCATGGCGCCCGCGCGTCCAGTTTCGCGTCCCCGAGAGAGTTGCGCTAGACTGTTGTCGTATCGCCGGCTCGCGATCGCGGCGGATCTGTTGGAAGGGACCGGACGCTGCGCATGGCCTACCGAATCACAGCAGCTTGCGCGGCAGGTCTCGCCTGCCTACTGGGGTGCGCGCGCCTTGCGGAAATCACGGGCTACAACGAAGCGGCGATCCCGGCGGGAGCGACGGTCGAGCACGTCATGCCAACCGACGACGTGTGGAAGACGATCGCGGTCAACAGACCTATGGGCAACGTCAACGCGCGCACCGACGTACGGCGGCGATGGGCGTCGCCCAACTATGGAACGGGGGATTGGCTCCCCGCGGCCGCTGGGCCCGACGTAGGCAGCGACTCAGAGCTGTTCGGGGGCAGCAAGTGGGTGTGGTACCCCGAGCGGGGCTTCACCTTTGGCGGCGTGAATTCCATCCCCGGTAACCGCCAGGTCGTCCATTTCCGTCGCGAGTTCTACAACGAAACGGCCGCCGGGGATCTCTCCGAGGCGCACGTGGACGTGATGGTGTCGGGCGCCGTGACGTTGCGCGTGTTCGTGAACGGGCTTCGTCTGCATATCGACGCGGACAAGGATGACGTCCTGGCGGCCGGTCTCGGCGGCGGGGAGCTTCGTGGGTCGACACTCTTCGGCGCCATTCGAGACATGCTCCCCCGCCGCTACTCCTTCGCGGAGCACGTGGTGTACGGCAAGAACGTCGTAGGCATAGAGGCGACAACGCACATCGCCAACGACGTCAACGGCCGGCCCGTGCCCAACTACGTCCGCGACGGCGTCGTCGCGAGGGTGACGGTGAGATAGAACGCCGCCGGCCGCTGCGACGGTCGCGGCCACACGCCTGCCCGGCACGGCGAACGGTGGAAGGGGATATGACGATGAACGCGCCTACGATCCTGCTTGCGGGCCTCGCGCCGCTCCTCCTGGCGCAGGCGTGCGGCGGGGCCGACGCGCCCGGCCCCCGGCAGTTGCGCAAGCTGACGATCCGCGTCGACGGGATGGCAGAGCACAACGGCTTCCTGTGAATGGACTGACCCACCGCGGTCACAACTGCCCTGGTAGGGTGGGAAGCAGTCACGTCGGCAGCGTTCGATATGGAGACGATGGTCTTTCGCGTTCAGTACGACGCGAACGCGATGAAGGAGAAGGAACTCCTCGCGGAGATCCGACGCGTTGGCGAGGAGCAGGGAGAGGAATACGAGCCTGAGGTGATTGACGACGCGGGGGCGCCGTGAAGCCGCGCGTAGATTACGACAAGATCGCACACCTTTACGACGACGACGCGATGCGGCAGAAGCAGCCGGACGCTGACATGCTCGCCCTCGCCGACCGGACGGGGCGTCGGATTCGCGCCCTGGACATCGCGTGTGGAACGGGAAACCAACTCGCCGCGAACCGGCTCGTCGCCCCGGAGCACCTATACATCGGGCTCGACCGTCACGGCGAGATGATACGGCGCGCCGCGTCGAAGGACAGAGCCATCGGATGGGTTCACGGCGACGGCGCCCAACTGCCCTTCCGTGACGGCGCGTTCGACTACGTCAGCAATCAGTGGGCATTCCACCACGTCCGCGACAAGGTCGGCATGCTGCGCGAGACGCACCGGGTTCTGGCGCGCGGAGGCCAGTTCACCATGGTGAACCAGGAGCCGCGCCGCATGCCTGACTGGCCGCTCTACGCGTAGTTTCCCGAGTCGCACGCGCTGGACCTGAGCGACTTCATGGCCGCGGACGCACTCGTGAAGGCGCTCCGCGGCGCGGGGTTCCGCGCGGTGGACATCGCCCGCCGAGACCACGAGCGAGACACCAACCTGGCGGAGTGGGCGGACAGCGTCGCGAAGCGGAGTTCGTGCTCCCAACTGTGGGCCATCTCGGATGACGCATACGATGCTGGCGTGCGACGCGTGCGACGCGACCTGGCTACCCTCGGCGGCGGATCATCCGTCGGCGACCTGTTCGCGTCCATCACGATCCACGCGCGACGGTAGACCCTCCTGGCGTCAGGAATGCGTTCAGGAGACCGGCGCGTGGCCACCTGGAGGCATGTGGATGGCACTCGGCGCGGTTCTTCCGGTGGTCGCGTGTCTGGTGTCGGCTCCACCTGCCGTCGACGTACACGCGCTTCGGCGTGATGTCGTCGCCGTCCTCGACGAGTGGGTTGACGCTTACCTGGTAGACCAGAACCTGGCGCCGGGGAGCATCCGTCGCGGCCAATTCCACGACTCCGACAACATGCGCCTACAGGAATGCACGGCGCTTATCGCCTGGGTCTACGCGACGCCGGACAGCCGCCATCACCGCAGCCAAGCCGCGCTGGACGCGGCCGTCGCGTCGATCGACTACATGTGCCGCGCGCAGGGAAGCAACGGCGGCCTCAACGAATACCACGGCTGGTGCGGCGTCCCCGACAGAACGCCGGGCAAGAGCAGCGTCGCGGGGTTCACGCTCTACGGCATCGCCCTCGCCATTGAGCTTCTCTCCCCGCTAGACGTCATGGAGACGATCCTCGCCGACGAAATCGACGCGGACGGCCCCGCGATGCCTACCATGCAACGGCGCTCAGCATGGCAGAGGCTGCTGTGCCTCGCGATGGGCAACCTGTACGCCGGTTCGGGTCGTGGCCATTCGGCGAATCAGGACCTTTGCGCGCTGGCGGCCGTCTACGCTGTCAACCGCGCGTGGCGTTCGCTGTCGCCGTCGGCGCCTCCCCTGAAGAGCGATGCGGAAGTCGCCGCGATGCGCGACGAGATATTCTACGGGTCGCCCCGCGATGCTCGGAACGAATACGCCGGGAAGTGGTTTTCGGACATGGGCCTCCTCTTCGAGGGCCGACCGTACGCCGGGTACGACGCGAACTACGCGGCCGTGACGCTTGCCTACACCGGCCTCTGCGGTGACTACGACCCGGAGGCGGCGCGCTTCGGCGCGAAATACTGGAGCGCGCTGGAATACTTCTTCGTTCCCGACGTGAACTCGCCGCTGGGTATCAGTATGGAAGACGGCGTGAGTCGCCGGGCGTCTCGCGAAGCGG
>NYZG01000429.1 GCA_002687025.1 Candidatus Poribacteria bacterium | reverse complement strand
GTCGATGCTGTCGAAATCGCGCACCTCGGCGAACCCACGCTTCGACTGGATCGACGTGATCGCGGCAGTCAGCGTCGTCTTGCCGTGGTCGACGTGACCGATCGTCCCGATGTTGACGTGCGGCTTCGTTCGCTCAAACTTCTCACGTGCCATCTCTTGACGTCTCCTTACGCCGCTCCGGGGCTCTTGCCCCTACGCGTCCTGAGCCACAGGGCCGTTGATGAGTTCTTCCGCGATGGCCTGCGGCACTTCGCGGTACGAGTCGAGTTCCATTGAATATGTCGCGCGGCCCTGCGTCATCGAGCGGAGTTCGCGCACGTAGCCGAACATCTCGGCGAGCGGGACGAGTGACTTGATCGCCTGCACGGACGCGGATCGCGTGTCGGTCTCGGTGATCTGACCGCGACGGGAGCTCAGGTCGCCGATGACGGCGCCCAGGTACTGCTCGGGCGCGATGACTTCGACGTCCATCATAGGTTCCAAGAGCATCACGCCAGCCTGGCCCGCGGCCACCTTGATCGCCATCGATCCGGCGATGTGGAAGGCGACATCCGAGGAGTCCACCTCGTGGTACGAGCCGTCCACAAGGCGGACCTTGAGATCGACCACCGGGTATCCTGCGAGGATGCCCTGCGCGAGCGCTTCGGCGATGCCCCGCTCGACGGAATGGATGAACTCCTTCGGGATGGCTCCGCCGGTAGTCTCATCCACGAATTCGAAGCCGCCTCCGGGGCTCTGCGGTTCGACTTCGAGGATGACGTGTCCGAATTGGCCTCGCCCGCCGGTCTGCCGCACGAACCTGGCCTCGGCGCGGGTGGCCTTTCGGAACGTCTCGCGGTAGGAGACCTGCGGCGCGCCGGAATTGGCGTCCACCTTGAATTCGCGCCTCATCCGCTCGACGAGAACCTCTAGGTGGAGCTCGCCCATCCCTGAGATCAGGGTCTGGCCGGACTCTTCGTCGCTGGACACCTGGAAGGTCGGATCCTCCTCGGCGAGTCTTGCGAGGGCGTTGCCCAATCGGTCGCGGTCCGCCTTCGTCTTCGGCTCGATGGCGATCTTCAGGACCGGGTCCGGGACGTGCATCGATTCGAGGACGACGGGTTCGCCAGGATCGCTCAGGGTGTCTCCGGTGAGTACTCCCTTGAGTCCGACCACCGCGACGATGTCGCCGGCGTAGACGCGCTTCAGTTCTTCACGCTTGTTGGCATGCATCTGGAGCAAGCGACCCACGCGCTCCTTGGATCGCGTTCGCGCGTTGTATCCGAAATCGCCGGTTCCCATCGAGCCGGAGTAGACGCGAAGGAACGCTAGCTTCCCTACGTGCGGATCGGCCATGATCTTGAAGGCCAGCGCCGCGAACGGCTCGTTATCCGAGGCCGCGCGAGACACCGTCTCGTCGGTCAGGGCGTCTTGGGCCTGCATGGCAGGCACGTCCACTGGCGAGGGCAGGTAGTGCAGCACGGAATCGAGCACTCGCTGCACGCCGATGTTCTTGAGCGCCGAGCCACACAGCACGGGGACGAGATCGCCCGCGAGAGTAGCCTTGCGCAACGCGCTCCTGATTTCGTCCGGTGCGATCTCCTCGCCGGCGAAGTAGCGGTCCATGAGCGCTTCGTTCTGTTCGGCGGCGGCTTCGAGGAGTTCCTCGCGATACATGTCGACCTGGTCGACCATGGCGCTTGGGATGTCGATCTCGGTGTAGTCGGCGCCCAGGGACTCCGTGTCCCACCGGACGGCGCGCTTCTCAATGAGGTCGACGATGCCGTCGAAGGTGTCTTCGGAACCTATGGGCAGTTGCAGCGCGACCGGGCGGGCGCCCAGGCGAGACTGCATCATCTCAATGACGCGGAAGAAGTCGGCTCCGACGCGGTCCATCTTGTTGATGAACGCTACGCGGGGGACGCCGTACCTGTCGGCCTGCTTCCAAACCGTCTCGGACTGGGGCTCGACGCCGCCGACCGCGCAGAAAACCGCGACCGCGCCATCCAGCACTCGCAGCGACCGCTCAACCTCGATCGTGAAGTCCACGTGTCCGGGAGTGTCGATGATGTTGACCCGGTGGTCTCGCCACTCGGCGGTCGTCGCGGCGGAGGTGATGGTGATGCCGCGTTCCTGCTCCTGCTCCATCCAGTCCATGGTGGCCGCGCCGTCGTGGACTTCGCCCATGCGGTGCGTGCGTCCGGTGTAGAACAGGATGCGCTCGGTAACGGTGGTCTTACCGGCGTCGATGTGCGCCATGACGCCGATATTGCGCGTTTTTCCGAGCGAGAAGCTTCGTCCGTCCATCATCTTCGCCTACACGTAGCGACCGGGGCCACTGGGGCCCCGGTCTGTCGCATTACCAACGATAGTGAGAAAAGGCCTTATTGGCCTCGGCCATGCGGTGAATCTCTTGCTTGCGCCGGATGGCGTTGCCCTCGTTCCGGGCGGCGTCGAGGAACTCGCCGGCGAGTCGCGCTGACATCGACTTCTCGCCGCGCTGCTTGCGGGCAGACTCGATGACCCAGCGGAACGCAAGGGACAGCCGACGCTCCGGCCGGACCTCTACGGGCACCTGATACGTCTGCGCGCCGACTCGTCGCGGTCTGATTTCGACGATGGGCTTCACGTTGTCGAGGGCCTCTTCGAAGAGCTCGAGGGGGCTGCGACCCGTGCGCTCTTGCATTAGGTCGAACGAGCCGTATACGACGCGCTCGGCGACGCTCTTCTTGCCGCCGTGCATGATGCAGTTGATGAATTTCTGCAAGTCGCGACTGCCGTACACCGGGTCCGGCAGCGTGCGTTGGCGGACGACTTCACCCCGTCTGGGCATCCTGCAATCTCCGTGGCGTTAGTTCGGCCGCTTGGACCCGTATTTGGAGCGCCCCTGCTTGCGATTGTCGACGCCCGCGCAGTCGAGCACGCCGCGCACGACGTGGTACCCGACGTTGGGCAGGTCGCGCACGTTCCCGCCGCGGACCAGCACCATCGAGTGCTCGTTCAGGTTGTGGTCAACACCCGGTATGTAGGCGGTGACTTCGCGGCCGTTCGAGAGCCGTACACGCGCGACCTTGCGCAGCGCGGAGTTCGGCTTCTTCGGCGTATCGGTGCGCACCTGCAGGCACACGCCTCTTCGCTGCGGAGCCCCCTGTAGGGCCGGCGACTTGCTCTTCTTCGTCTGGCGCTTGCGCCCACGACGGACCAACTGATTGACTGTCGGCATTGCGCGCCCCCGGCGTTAGCCTAACGTGCCTGCGATAGCTGTCGAACCGTCGAATCCATACATAAAGAAAGCCCCGAAGGGGCGTGTTCGCGAACGGGTCGGTTGAGGTCAATCGATACGCTAGTGCGCCGCGACTCCCTTCCTCCGTGCGAGCACCCGATCCGTCTGGCCACGATCACGCCTGACAGTCGGAGAACCCCCCTGTTCTCGAACGCGCGCGAGATCATACCCCGCAAACAAGCAATACTAGCGGGCATCCCGAGCATGGTCAAGCCGTTGGGGCCTGTAAACCGACTGGGTTTGCTCAGCACTGCTTGGTGTGCAGGACGGCACGGAAAGCCGCATGAGAACAGGCTTTCCGCAGTGTCATCGGTATGACGGGAGTATGATAGGAGGTGGGCCGACGGCTGTCAACCGAAATCGATGGCTTTGGGCAAGGATGCGCGTACCGCAGGGATTCGAGCGTCAACGCCGTGTCCCCAGGCTGCAAGAGGCCCGGGCTGTGTGCGGCCCGGCGCGCGTCTCGGGCGTGCCGACGTTCCGTACCGGTGTGCTACCACGGCCATGAGGATATGGCTCCGGCGCACACCCTAGCGCATGTCCGCAGGTGTCGTCCCTCGCGCCTCGCGCGCGAGGTACTCGGCAAGCGTGCGCTGTAGCTGGGTCGCCGCGCCGCCGCGCGTCTCGCCTCCCGGTGGGGCCGCGAGTCGCCAGGGCATTGTAGAGGAACGTGGTTGGCGCCTGTGCCATTGCTCCCCGATCCGCCGCGGGGTCGACCGAGCGTGCTACCCCATGGGCTGCCCAGGGCCACACGCACAGAGCGGCTGGCCCGCGCCACAGACCGGTGACGACCGGCGTCGCGCGAGCCACGCGTCTGCGGCAATCGTGGGCCGTCCCTCTGCCGGAGGGCGTGAGCGGCCGCATGCCCCGGTCGGCACGCCTTCGTTGTGTGACGGCCGCCGCGGTACTACACTCGCCCCGCACAGGTCGGGCCCCGTGTGTCGGGCGCCCGACCTGTGCGCTCGCCGTTCAGGGGATACGCAATGGCCACCGCGCGAAGCGTCGAGAAGTCCTGGCGACTGCGCGACCGCGCCGTACAGTCGATCCCGTTGGCGACGCAGACCCACTCCAAGGCCGCCCGCGAGCCGTTGCGCGGCGTGGAGCCGTGCTACATCGCGCGTGGCGACGGCTGCCGGGTGTGGGACATCGACGGCAACGAATACATCGACTTCCGCGGCGGGCTGGGGCCCATCACGCTGGGCCACCGTTTCCCCGCCGTGGACGACGCGGTTCGACGTCAACTCGAAGACGGCGTCATCTTCAGCTACCCGCACCCGATCGAGGTGGACGTCGCCGAGCGCCTCGCTCGTCTCATTCCCTGCGCGGAGAGCGTCCGGTTCCTTAAGACAGGCGGCGAGGCGATGGCTGCCGCGCATCGGCTGGCGCGGGCGTTCACCGGACGCGACCTCCTTCTTACGTGCGGATACCACGGATGGGTGAACCGCATGTCCGGGCCGGGCGTGCCTGAGGCTACGCAGGGGACGTATCGAAGCCTGCCGTGGGGCGATGCGTCGCCGTATGAGGATGCCTTCCGCGATGCGCCGGGCGAGATCGCGGCAGTGAGCGTGGCGTGCGGGTATGCGGATATCGAGAGGGGCCACGCGTTTCTGACCGACATGCGAGAACTGACCAAACGACACGGCGCGCTGCTCATCTTCGACGAGATCGTCACCGGATTCCGCCTGGCGATCGGAGGGGCGCAGGAGTACTTCGGCGTCACGCCCGGCCTGGCCGTGTTCGCGAAGGGCATCTCGAACGGCGTGCCGCTGTCGTGCTACGTGGGCCGCGCGAACGTGATGGAGCGCGTGGCGGACGTGAGCATCTCGTCTACGTTCGGTGGCGACACGCTGGGGTTGGCCGCGGCCCGCGCAGCGCTCGACACGTACGAGCAGGAGGACGTCATCGGGGCTCTCTGGGAGCGCGGGAACCAGCTCATGGCCGGGGTCAACGCCCACTGCGCGCGGCTCGGGATTCCGCCACGCTTCCGGGGATTGGCCCCGATGCCGGAGCTGACGCTGCCGGGCTGTGCCGCCCTGAGGACGCGGCTCGAAGGCGAGGCCCTGACACGCGGCGTCATGCTGTACACCGTGTGCTATCCGTCGTTCTCGCATGGCGAGGCGGATGTCGCGGAAGCGGCGGCGGCGATAGGGGATGCGCTGGAAGCGATGCAGGCCGAGGGCCTGTTCGCGTAGAGGGAGACGGCATGCGCGTGAGCGAAGTGCGAAGCCTACTGAGGCCGCCGTGGCCGGTGCTAGACGTGCATGTCCACCCGCTGAACTGCTTCGGACCCCATCGCGTCGAGGACGCCGCCACCGACGCGCGCCTGTTGGCCGTGGCCGGCAAGCGCTCGGGGGTCGAGAAGATGTGCCTCTTCTCGCTGCATTCGACGTGTCCGAGGCAGCCGACGATGGAGCTGTGCCGGGAGTCCAACGACTACGCGTTGGCGATGAGAGATGCCGCGCCGGACGTGTTCCTCCCGTTCTGCTACGTGAACCCCATGTATCCAGAGGAATCCGTGGCGGAGATCGAGCGATGCGTCGCCGCAGAGGAGATGTGCGGCATCAAGCTGTGGGTCGCCGTGAACGCGTCGGACCCGCGACTCGACCCGATCATGCGCTGTGCAGCGTCGTTGGGCGTGCCGGTCCTGCAGCACGCGTGGAACAACACGCTCGGAAGCACCCCCGACGAGTCGACCCCGGCCGATGTGGCAGACCTCGCGCGACGGCACCCGACCGTGAGCATCATCATGGCGCACTTGAACGGCGCAGGTCTGCGCGGCATCGGGGACGTGGCCGACTGCCCGAACGTCTTCGTGGACACCTCTGGTGGCGATCCCGAGAGCGGTATCACGGAGGCCGCGGTGGCGTCGCTGGGCTCCACGCGTGTGGTCTACGGGTCGGACGCCGCGATCCGACACTTCGGCACGCAATTGGCGAAGGTTCTGGGCGCCGGCCTCCCGGACGCGGTCAAGCGCGACATCGTGTGGAACAACGCCGCGCGACTGCTGCCTTCGTGGGCGGGGGTCAGGCCCATGGAAAGGCGCGCCACATGATCGTCGACATCAACTGCTTTGCGGGACACTGGCCATCGCGCGACCTCAAGGGCGACCTGGCGTCGGTGCGAGACTCGTTGCGGCGGTACGGGGTGGGACGCCTCTTCACGTCTCCCCTGGACGCGGCTTGGCACCGGAACCCTCACCTGGCCAACGACGCCTTCTGCCGCGCCGTCGAGGCATATGACGACGTGTCGCCCGTGCCGGTGTTGGACCCGACGGTGGCCACATGGGACGCCGAACTCGGGCGCGCGGCCGAACATCCCGATGTCCGCCTCGTGAAGCTGCTCCCCGCGTACTCTCCCTATCGCCTGTCCGAGGCCGACGACCTGCTGTCGGCGGCCGCTGACGCCGGTCTTGCGGCAATCTGCCAGACGAGGCTGGAAGACCGGCGTCGCCAACACCCGCTGGCGCAGGTCCCAGATGTCGCGATCGCCGATGTCGTTGCGGCCGCGGAGCGTCACGCGGGTCTTGTGGTCATCGTCGGGGGAGCCAGATTCGCGGAAGCGCGCTCATTGCGGGATCGGCTTCTGGACATGCCCAATCTGTACGTCGAGACGTCGCAGATGGACGGTCTCGACGCGGTCCGAGCCCTGGTCGATGACGGACTGGCGCCGAAGCTGTTGTTCGGCTCTCACGCGCCGTTCTTCATCCCGTACGCCGCTGTGGCTCGTGTGGTGACCGATATCGACGATGCCGATGCATCCGCCATCTTGGGAGAGAACGCTCTCCGGCTCCTCGGCTGAGAGCGCCTGATGTCGCTATCCGGGGCGCGCCATGGACGTCCTCAGCGTCGCCGCCGTCTCGACTGCGTTCGCCGAGGGCTCCGGGGGCTCGCCCAGGAGCGCGCGAGCGAGCTGGTCCCCACCGACCCAGGTTGTGCACAGCCGCCCGAGCATCCGATCCGTAGCGTCGCGATCCGCGCAGTCGAAGAGCGCCTGAGCGGCCTCGGCGTTCCGCCAACACCCGGGCAGCACGCGGAAGCCCTTCTCCTGGAAGTAGCGGACGGAGGGGTAGTCGTCGCCGGGCTCGTAGTGCCAGTCGCAGATGACGATGTCGTTAGGGATGAGGTCGATGGCCGGGGCGGTGCCGTTTTCACTCGCCTCCCAGCTGCCGTAGCCCGTCGTCGCGGCGTCGAGCAGTCGGTCGCCCCACATCAGCAGCTCCAGCCCGCGCTCGCCGACCAACCGGTCGTGGTAGTCGTTCACCGCTGTCGCGAATAGGTCGGCAGGATCTTTGCCGCGGCATCGCGGGCATCCGTCGTCGGCGATGAGGAACACCTCATCCAGGCCCACGTGGAAGGCGTCGGCCTGGAGGGCGTCTATCAGTTCGTCGAAGAGTGGGAAGACGATGCCGTTCACGTCGGGATGGAGCGGGCACCAGCTCCGACAGTAGATGTCCGGGTTGTCGGCGGGAATGTGCGGCGTCTCGTCGAATTCGGGGTAGTTCGTCAGCAGGGGGTATGTGATCGTCGACCACGACTGGTGCCCCAGACACATGAACTGGGGAATAAGCCGGATGGAGCGTTCACGACAGAACGCCGCGAACTCGCGGCATGTGTCGCGACGGAGCGGCCGTCCGCCGCGCAGTTCCGGATGCGACTCGTACTCGAAGCCGTAGTTCACTTCCAGGATGAGTACGTTGACGCCCAACGGCGCGAGGACCTCGTCGACGGCGCGCGTGAGAAGTGGCATGCCCTCTTCGCCCGGCGCCATCGTGTGCACCGCGCGCCACTCTCCCTCTGCGGACGCACGCTGAGACATCGGCCGCCCTTTCTGTCGGTATCCCTCCGGTCGCACGTTGCGCCGGAGGGTAGGGCCGCGGCATGCAGCCGCGGCCCGCTGCGCAAACTAGCCCGGTCGCTCGACGTGCGCTACCCGCGGCGCGCCAAGCGCGGTCTGGGAAGACGCCCGTCCATAGTGTGGGTCTGGCCGCCCTCTGCACGCTACTCGCGAGCCTGTCCACGCCCACGATTCGGCGGGCGTCGCGGCGTCATTCATCCGCGTCGTCGTCGGCGAGTCCGTACCGCTTCAGCTTGCGGTAGAGCGTGGCCCGGTTGATCCCCAAAGCTTGCGCGGTTTGCGTAACGTTGTTGCCCGTCGCCTGCAGCGCGGCCAGGACGGCGCGGCGTTCGAGCTCCTCCAGCGGGACGATATCGCCAACAGACATCTCCGCGCTCACGGGGTCGGCGGCCATCCGGGGTCGGTCGCTCAGCATCGCCGCGGGGAGCGAGCCCGCCTGCACCGTCTCGGACTGCTCGAGCAGGACGGCGCGCTGGATGGCGTTCTCGAGTTCGCGGACGTTCCCCGGCCACTCGTGGTCGAGAAGCCGCTGCAGCGCGCCGGGCGACACGGCTCGCGCGGGCCTCCCTGTCTGCTCGCGGAACTTGGCGAGGAAGTACTCCACGAGCAGTGGGATGTCTTCGCGCCGGTCCCGCAGCGGCGGAACCGGGATCGGGAACGCCGCGACACGGTAGAACAGGTCTTCGCGGAATGTGCCTTCGCGGACGGCAGCGTCGAGATCCTGGTTGGTCGCCACGATGACGCGAACGTCGATGGGGATGGTGGCGGTGCCTCCTACACGGCTTATCTCGCGCTCTTGGAGGACCCGCAGCAGCTTGGTCTGCAGCTGGATGTCCATCTCGCCGATTTCGTCGAGGAATATCGTCCCGCCGTCGGCCTGCTCGAATCTCCCAGCTCTCTTGTCGGTCGCTCCGGTGAAGGACCCGCGTTCGTGGCCGAACAGTTCGCTCTCGATGAGGGTGTCCGGGATGGCCGCGGCGTTGACGGCGACGAACGGCCCGCGGCTGCGTTTGCTCTGGTAGTGCACTGCTCGGGCGACGAGTTCCTTCCCCGTGCCGCTCTCGCCCTGAATCAGCACGGTGATGTCGCTGTCCTGAGCCTGAAGCATGAGGACGAACATCTCGCGCATAGCGCTGCTCTGGCCGATGATGCTGTCGAAGCTCAGCTCCTCCTCCAGGGCCGCGCGGAGGCGCAGCACCTCGGCCTTCGCTTCCTCCACCTCCGCGTCCTTGGACGCATCACGGTAAAGGACGAGCTGCCCGAGGACCTGGTCGCCGTCCTTCACGGGGGCCTTCACGCGGTAGAGCAGCCTGCGCTCCGGGACGCGCAGCTCGACGACATCCTCCAGCGCCGCCGAGGGGTCGGAGAAGACCGCTGCGTCGGAGGTGGCGAACATCTCCGCTTCCTGGAATCGGTCTCGGATGTAAGCGCGCACGTCCTGCGCCGTACGGGGCTCGTCGAGGAACTCGTCTATGTCGAAGACGTCTCGATACGGCTGGTTCGCAAACACGAGGCATTCGCCGTTGTCGTACATGGCGATGGCGTCGCCGGTGGCGTCGAGGACCGCCTCCAACCGACGCGTCACGTGCCCGAGGTCCGTGTTGCTCTCGGCAAGCCGGTTGTAGAGGAGGCGCACCTGCAGAAGGTTCCGCATGCGCACGGCGACCTGCTCGAAATCGAGCGGCTTCGTGATGAAGTCCTTGGCGCCTAAGCCAAAGGCGCGCAGACGGCTCTCGTCGTCGTCGGCCGCGGTCATTACCAGCAGCGGGAGGTAACCCGTCGCCTCCTCCCCGGCGAGGGCCTCGATGACCTGGAAGCCGTCCATCTCGGGCATACGGAGATCGCAGAAGACGAGGTCGGGGCTGTACTCACGGTACAGGGCTAGGGCCTCGGTAGACCGGCTGGTGGAGCGGATGTTGCGGTAGCCTTGGGCCGCCAGTCTGAACCGGAGCACCTCGACGATGTCGGGTTCATCGTCGACAATGAGTATGCGCGCCCCGAGCAGGTCGTCAGGCGTGAGCATCGCTGGCGTTCCCGGTGAAGTGCGTCGGATGGGTTGGTGCAGTCTACGCATTCGCGCGGGCGAATGGAAGTAGACGTCCTTCGCCGGGTCATCGCCTTGTCGGCGCCGGTCGGCGTGTGCTACCGTAGCTACCGACTGAGGAACACAGAAGAAAATCGCGAAGAGCGCCTTGGGGCGCAGCCGCCCAGGCGGTAAGGGAAGGGAAGCATACTTGTCCCTGACGAAAGAGCAAGTAGCAGAGATCGTCGGTGAACACCGGCGCAGCGAGACGGATACGGGGAGCCCCGAGGTACAGGTCGCACTCCTGAATGCGCGCATCTCCTACCTGACGGAGCATTTCCGAGCAAATCGGCACGACCACCACTCGCGTCGTGGGCTTTACAAGCTCGTCGGGCAGCAGCGTGGCATGTTGCGGTACCTCTATCAGTCCGATGTGGACAGGTATCGCGCGCTGATCGCCAAGCTCGACCTGCGTGACCGTTTGTCCAGCCGCGCTTCCTGAGCGATCCACTCCGCAATTGCGCACGAGACCCATCCATGCCCAGAAGTTGGCATGCCGCGGCCTTGATATGCGCCGCCCGGTCTTCGTGCACGCCGCACGTCTTTAAGGGGAAGCCCCGTTGCATACAGTAGAGTTACAAGCCGGAGACACGAGCATCTCCATCCAGACCGGGAAGGTCGCCAACCAGGCCCACGGCGCCGTGTGGATCCAGCGAGGCGGCACGGTCGTCCTGGCCACGGTCGTGTCCGACTCGAAGCCGAAGCCCGAGTTGGACTTCTTCCCGCTGACGATCGACTTCCGCGAGCGCATGTACGCCGTCGGCCGCGTGCCGCAGATTTACGGCCGTCGCGAGCCGCGGCCGGGCACCGACGAGACGCTGTCGGCCCGACAGATGGACCACTGCATCCGGCCTCTCTTCCCGAAGAGCTACAGGTGCGAGACCGTGGCGCAGGCGTTGGTCGTATCCGCGGACCTGGTCAACCCGGCGGAGGATCTTGCCATCCTGGGCATCTCCGCGGCGTTCGCGATCTCTGACATCCCGTTCGACGGCCCCATCGGCGGGCTGACCGTCGCCCGGGTCGATGGCGAGATGGTGGCGTGGCCAAGCCGAGAACAGCTTGACGCCTCGGACCTCCACTTCTTCGTCACGGGTACCAAGACCGCCGTCATGTCGCTCGAGGGGGCCGCGCACGAAGCGCCCGAAGAGGATGTCATACAGGCGATCTCATTCGCCCACGAACAGATCGTCCGCATGGTCGAGGTGCAAGAGGAGCTCGTCGCCGCGGTCGGGAAGCCGAAGCGCGAGGTCGTCATCCCCGAACCGCGCGAGGGACTCGAGGAGCGCGTCCGCGAGCTCGCCATGGACAGGGTGCGAGAGTCGGTCGGGATTGTCGACTCGACGGAACGCGACGCAACCTTGCGCGCGTCGCGAGACGCCGTCATCGCCGAGATGGGCGAGGAATACGCCGACGACGTGGAAGACGTCAAGACGATCTTCCGCGCCCTCGAGAAAGAAGTCATGCGTCGCTCCATCCTGGACGACGGCAAGCGCTTGGACGGCCGCGGGGTCGACGACCTGCGTAAGATCGACGCCGAAGTAGGCGTGCTGCCGCGGGCGCACGGGTCGTCGTTGTTCACGCGCGGACAGACGCAGGCGTTGGGCGCTGCCACCCTCGGCACGGCAATGGACGCGAACGCCGTTCGTGGTCTGTCGGGCGAGGAAAAGCGCACGTTCTTCCTGCACTACAACTTCCCGGGCTTCTGCGTCGGCGAGGCGCGGCGTCCCATGGGCCCGAGCCGTCGTGACATCGGCCATGGCGCGCTCGCCGAGGCGGCCCTGGCGCCGGTCATCCCGTCGCAGGACGACTTCCCCTACACGATCCGCCTGGTGTCCGAGATTCTCGAGTCGAGCGCTTCGTCGTCCATGGCGACGGTGTGCGCCGGCAGCCTGGCTCTGATGGACGGCGGCGTGCCGATCAAGAAGCAGGTCGCGGGCGTGGGCGTCGGGCTCATCAAGGAAGGCGATCAGGAGGTCATTCTGACCGACATGATCGGCACGGAAGACTTCCTCGGCGACATGGACTTCAAGGTCGCCGGCACCGCCGACGGCATCACGGCGATCCAGCTCGACATCAAGATCGACGGCCTGTCCATCGACCTGATGCGGCGCGCGCTCGAACAGGCGCGTGGGGCGCGTATGCGCGTGCTGGACCTGATGAACGCGTCGCTGGGCGAGCCCCGCGAGGAGCTGTCCGAGTTCGCGCCGCGCATTCACATGCTGCGGATCGATCCGGGTCGCATCGGCGAGCTGATCGGCCCCGGCGGGAAGATCATCCGCGGGATTCAGGAAGAATTCGGCGTTACGATCACCGTCGAGGAAGACGGCTCGGTGCAGGTCGCGACCGCAGACGCCGTGGGCGCCTCTGGGGCGATCGCCGAGATCGAGAGCATCTTCGCGGTGGCGGAAGTCGGGCAGGAGTACACGGGCAAGGT
>NYZG01000428.1 GCA_002687025.1 Candidatus Poribacteria bacterium | reverse complement strand
TCCGCCGTCGTCACTGTCACGTTCCGGCCATACCTCGACGCCCCGGTAGTGAAGACCTACGAGGTCGACGTGCCGGCCGACGCGCCGGAGGGCTTCACGATGGTGTTCGTCGGCGATGAGAGTTCGTACCTCAGTTGGGAACGCTCCCGGGCAGCGAGGAAGTACCAGCCTTCGAACGCGACCCAGATGCTGGAGGTTCTCGCGCAGGGCGGCAGAGGCGACCGAGTTGTCATCAGCCTCATCTCATCGAAGATGGGCGTGGCGGTGGCGGGGGACGAGTTGCCGTCACTGCCCCTGTCGGTGCTCAACGTGATGAACGCGCCCGCGCAGAGCGGCGAAAGCGCATTGACGAGGGGATCCGTGATCGCCGAGGCCACGGTGGACCCGCCGTTCGACCGCCCGTATGTCGTCAGCGGCGGCACGTTGCTCTCCTTCTTCATCGACCGTGACGCGCCCTAACCGGGGTAAGGAGTAGGCTTTGAGGCCCTTGCGGAACAATGCGTATGCATGGCTCGCCGTGGCTTTCGTCGCGATGGCGACTCCATACCGCGCGGCAGCTGTCGGTACGGAATCGTGGGTGATCCGGGGCGAGGAGATGTTTGCCGCGGGCACGCTCGACAACATCTCGGTGTCCACGCTGGGCGAGGCGCGTCTCGCGCCGGCGCTCACAGAGCTCGCGGAGACGACTGAGCCCTACGTGTGGAGCCTCGCCGTCTCCGGCGACACGACGTATGTGGGCACCGGCAACGCGGGCCGCATCTACAAGGTGGACGCCGCCGGAGAGATGAGCGTGCTGGTCGATACGCCGGAGGTGGCAATCCTCAGCCTCGCGGTCGGCCCGGACGGCGACCTATACGCCGGGACATCGCCCGACGGGATCGTTTATCGCATCGACTTGGGCGTCGCCATGCCTACGCCGGTGACCGTCTTCCAGGAGGCCGAAAAGTACGTCTGGGCGCTGATGTTCGACGCGCAGGGGCGGCTCTACGTGGCGACCGGTGAAGACGGCAAGCTGTTTCGGCTCACGCCGCTAGAGGACGGCACGGGCCACTCCTCGGAGATGCTGTTCGACGCCGAGGAGTCGCATCTGCTGTGTCTGGAGAACGTCGGCGGGAAAGTGTACGCAGGCAGTGACAGCAACGGCCTGGTGTACCGCATTGACCCCGACGGCGACGGCAAGGCCTTCGTCGTGTACGACTCGGACGAGAAGGAGGTCCGCTCCATTCTCAACGGCGGCCTCGGAACCGTGTACGTGACGACGACAACGGGACAGATCCCGCGCCCGCAATCGCCCGGGGCCCCGCCTCCGCAACGCAACGGCGAGGACGTGCAGTCGTTCCTGTACTCCATCGACGCGATGGACGTCGCCCGCCCAATCTGGCAGAGCGATGAGGGCGTTATCCTGTCCGCCGCATGGATGGGAGATGCCGTCCTGGTCGGTGTCGGTGATGAGGGCAAGCTGTACGCCGTCGCGCCCGACGGCCAAACCGAGGCCCTCGGCGGCGTCTCCGAGGCAAACGTGCTGGCAATCGTGCCTCGGGGCGACGGCTTTGCGCTTGGCACTGGCAACGCGGGGAAGGTGTACACCCTGGATGGCGGCGTCGCTGCCGAAGGCTCGTGGGAATCGGAGCCCCTTGACGCGGAATTCGTCTCCGACTGGGGTCGCCTCGAGTGGGAAGGGCACACGCCCGATGGAGCGACCCTCACCGTGCAGTCGCGAAGCGGCAACACCGGCACGCCCGACAACACGTGGGCCGAGTGGACCGACATCGAGGCGGACACCGCACGGGTAGCGAGCCCCCGAGCCCGGTTCTTACAGGTCCGGCTGGCGCTGGCAACGGCCGGCGAGGCGCGGTCACCGGCCGTGTGGTCTGTCACGACCGCGTACCTGCAGGCCAACATCGCTCCCGAGATATCCTCGACTACCGTCGCCGCCGCGCAGGAAGAGGGCGGCCGCAACGGCCGAGGCGCCTCGGCCCAGGCGCAGACCAAGCGCACCGCGACCTGGGAGGCCAGCGATCCGAACGGCGACGACATGGAGTTCGCGGTGTACTTCCGCGCCGAGGGCGAAGCCGAGTGGCATCTGCTTGAGGAGGAGCTGACCGGCACGTCTCACACCTGGGACGCCGCTCCCATGCCGGACGGTGACTACCGTGTGCGCGTGGTCGCCAGCGACGCTCTCTCCAACCCAGCCAACCGCGCCATGGCGAGGGAGTTCATCACCGAACCGTTCAGGATCGACAACACGCAGCCCAGGATCTCCACTCTGGAAGCGACGCGCGACGCCTCGGGCGAGGTGCGCATCACTTTCGCGGCCGAGGACGCCACCAGCCACGTCGCCGAAGCGGCCTACTCGCTGGATGCACACAGGTGGAATGTCGTATACCCGACGGACGACCTGTTCGACAGCCGCGCCGAGACGTTCGACTTCCTGACAGAGGACGCCCCGACCGGGGCGCACGCCGTGGCCGTCAAGGTGACCGACAGAGCCGGCGTCATGACCACGGCGCGCGTCTGGATCTCCGACTAGCGGCTACCGATGCGCCGCCAGCAGCTCTCCTAGCCACGCGACCACGCGTTTCGCGCGCGCGTTGATCTCGGCGTGATCGTCGCCACCCAGACACTCGACGTAGAACGGGCCGTCGAACCCGGCGCCTATCAGGCTGCCCAGCACGTCCGGGAAGTCCACGAGACCTTCACCGGGCATCAGCCAGACCTCGGGCTTGCCGTCGTCCACGGTGCAGTCCTTGATGATGCACGTCGTGGCCAACCCGCCCACGTCGTGCACATCCGTCTCGGGCCGGTTCTCGCCTTTGGTGTAGTAGATGATGTTGCCGGGGTCGTAGCAGATCGTGAAGCCCGGGGAGTTGACGCGTTCGTGCGCCTTGCGCAGGTCCGCGCCCGTCAGACTGATCCCGCCGTGCGGCTTGAGCTGTAGCTCGATGCCCTTCTCCAGGGCGTACGGCGCGAGTTCCGCCATGGTCTCGTAGTACCGCTCGTAGAGCGACTCATCCGACGTGCCGCAGTCCATCAGGTACTTCACGCCCGCGTCGACGCACAGGTCGATCAGGCCTCGGTACTCTGCGATGGCCTCGGCCACCTCGCCGCGCAGGGGAGGGCTCGCCAGCAGCATCGAGGGGCTCAGGCCGGTCTGCGCGGTGACGCGCTTCACCCGGTCCACATCGGCCGAGGAGGACTTCGCGGTCAACGGGTGTTCACCCTTGTTCGCGAAGATCGCCAGGTCGGTGTACCCCGCGTCGGCGATAGCCGCACAGGCGTCCTCGAACGAGATATCGTGCCATGGGCGTGTCGTGGCTCCAAGTTCCCAACTCACGGGGATTCCTTCCGTGTTGCCTTGCCGCGCGGGACGCCGTGCATGAACATGCGTGCGAGAGAAGATAGCGCATTGCGGCGGCTTCGGCACCCGCCGGCCCGATTGCGCTCGCGCGCATCAGGGCGTGAAGTCCGACTCCGCGGTGAGTGACATGATGAAAGCTGCCAAGAGGGCAGCTGCCTGCTCGACATCGCGGAGATTCACGACTTCCACCGTGGAGTGCATGTACCGGTTGGGGATCTTGATGAGGCCCGTCGCCACGCCTTCGCGCGCGACCTGCAACGCCCGGGCATCGGTGGGCGTCGGGCCCGGATGGGCGACGATCTGCACGGGCATGGCCTCGGCGTCCGCAGCCGCGACGACGAGGTCGAACACACGCGGGTTGATGTTCGGCCCGCGCACGACGACGGGCCCGCTGCCCAGCTTCACATCGCCGTAGCGCTTCGCGTCGGCCCCCGGCACGTCCGTGGCGTGGTTGACGTCAACGGCGATCCCGACGTCTGGCCGCACCGCATACGCGGCAGTCTGCGCTCCGCGCGTCCCGATCTCCTCCTGCACCGTCGAGACCGCGAACACGGCGGCCTGAGCATCCGCCTCCGCGACGCGTCGCGCCGCCTCCATCGCGACCCACACGCCGACCCTGTTGTCGGTTCCAGGCGAGGCGATGTTGTCGTCGAGGAGATCGGTGACGCCGAGCTCGAACGTCACGGGATCGCCAACCTGCGTCCGCGCTCGCGCCTCGTCGCCGTCCTTCGCGCCTATGTCTATCCAGAGCGTGTGAATCTCGGACACCTTGGCGCGCTCCTCGGCCGATAGCAGATGGATCGCCTTCCGCGCGATAACGCCCTGGACGGAGCCGCCCTGCGTCCACACGCGTACGCGCTGCCCGATGAGCACGGTCGCGTCGTGTCCTCCGATCCCCGAGAAGGAGATGAATCCGTCGTCGTCGATGTGCTGCACCATGAAGCCGATTTGGTCGCCGTGGCCGGCCAGCATCACCCGCGGCGCGCCACCGTCATTCACGCCAACGACGACGTTCCCGTGCACGTCGGTGACGACGGAGTCCGCGAACGCCGCCGCGTAGGATCGGACCCGCGCCTGGACCGGCTGCTCATAGCCCGAGGGCCCCGGCGTCTCCAGGAGTTCGTACAGGAAAGCCTTGCCGGCCTCGCGCATGGTGACGGGCTCCGAGTGCCTGAGTTGGGTCATGGCGGGCGTCCGGGACGATCATACTCGGCGCGCCCGTGCGCGTCACCGACTGGAAGCGCGGCAGGGGCGCCGGACGCCGGACGCCTCGCGACAGGGCTAGAAGCCACCCGCGAGCTGCGCGCCGGATTGGAGGAAGCGGCCGCGCGTGGGACGCGGCGTGCGCCAGTGCCACACGCGCCAGAGGAGCGGCGCTCGATCAACGGCCTCAGCGACGACGAGAGGCGCTTTGCCCAGCTCGCGGCCTGCCAGCTTTGCCACAATCGTCCCGGCGGGCGTTCCTGCCGCGATTGGCGCTTCAAGGACTGGGATGTCCGTCGGCACGATGCGGACCTTGGCGAAGTCACTGCGCTTCGCGAATATCGCCAAATCGCCGGCGACCTGCAAAGGCGCGTACTGGTGCGCGCTGCCCTCGACGTACACCTGGTCCGGCAGCCGCTCGCCGGCGTCGACGACCGTGTCGCGCTTGTACGTGGTGAACGCGTCGTCTAGCAACCGGGTCACCTGGCGCGTGCGCTTCTCGGACGAATCCGCGCCCAGCACCACGGCAATCAGCCGCATATCCGCGCGTTGCGCCGTGGCCGCGATGTTGTACTTCGCGCGCTTGTGGTAGCCCGTCTTCAGCCCGTCGGCGCCGTCGAAAGCCTTCAGGAAGCTCTTGTTAGTGTTGTACAGAATGAACTCGCCGCCCCGGAAGGGCGCGGTTCGCGTCGATGCTGTGAGCAGCATGTCCGGGTGTCCGGTGACGAGCGCGCGCGCAAGCGTCGCCATGTCCCGCGCCGTCGTGACGTTGCGCGGCTCCCCGGAGGCGGTCGGCAACCCGTGGACGTTGACGAACGTCGTCCCGGTCATCCCCAGCTCGCGCGCCCTGAAGTTCATAAGTGCGACCGTGGCGTCCGCTGAGCCGGCGATCGCTTCGGCGACGGCCACGCTCGCGTCGTTCGCCGAGGCGATCTCGATCGCCTGCAGCATTCCCGCCAGCGTGAACACCTCGCCATGTTTCAGATAGACCTGAGAGCCGCCCATCTTGCTCGCGTAGGCCGATGTCCTGACCGGGGTGAGCATGTGGAACGCCGTGGTGACGGCACGGTCGCGAGTCACCAACGAGAGCATCATCTTGACCAGCGACGCCGGTTCCCACGCCGCGTCTGCGTTGTGCTCGACGAGCGCCTCGCCACTATCGGCGGCAATGACCATCGCGCCGCGGTAGTCTCGCTCATCAGGGGCGCTCGCGGCCGTCGTTGCGAGCGACACGGCGACAAGTAGCGCGCACGCCGCCCGTCCGCGTCCACCGAATGCTAGCGACATGCGGAGTGCATCCTTCCCAGGCCGTGGCGGCGAGACCCAACGTCACACGAATAGAACGTCGGGGCCGCCGCGCGCCGTTTCACATACGGCCGTCCCATATGCCGTCGTTGACCATCGCGCGCCGGATGCGTAGTCTTGGTTGGGGGCACGCACATGGCACAGGGGGGAACACATGCTCACACCCGCGCAACGTCAGCAGTACCGCGAGTCGGGATATGTCGTCGCGCGGGATGTCGTGTCGCCGGCCGACATAGACCGCCTGCGCGGGGTCACGGACGAATTCGTCGAGGCCTCACGCCAGGCCACGCGCCACACCGACATCTTCGATTTGGAGCCCGGCCACACGCGCGACGCCCCACGTCTGCGCCGTCTGAAGAGCCCCGTGGCGAGCCACCCAGCATACCGGGATGCGCTCCACCACGAAGGGATTCTCGCCATCGTCTCGTCCCTCATTGGCGAGGGATTGCGGTACAACGGCGACAAGCTGAACATGAAGTGGGCCGGATACGGCAGCGCCGTCGAGTGGCATCAGGACTGGGCGTTCTACCCGCACACGAACGACGATCTCCTGGCCGTTGGCATCGCCCTCGACGACATGACGGCCGAGAACGGCTGCATGCTCATGTGCCCCGGGTCCCACAGAGGGCCGATCTATGACCACCATCAGGACGGCGTATTCGTAGGCGCCATCACGGACAGCGCGTTCGATCCGAGCGGAGCCGTCGACGTCACGATGCCGGCCGGCAGCATCAGCCTGCACCACGCGCGCATCGCGCACGGCTCGCGTCCGAACATGTCCGCGTTTCCGCGCCGTCTGCTGCTGTTCCAGTACTGCGCGTTGGATGCTTGGCCGCTCCTTGGGGCGGGGAGTTGGGAGGCGTTCAACGCCACCATCATTCAGGGCGAGCCGACATGGTCGCCACGGGTTACCGACGTGCCGGTGCGGATTCCGCTACCGTCGCCCGAGCGCGTGGGCTCCATATACGAAATCCAGACGCAACTGCGTCGGCCGCTTCTGGCCGATGCCGTCCCGTGAGCAGGCCGGCGCCCCGACCCGCGCGCGCTCTTGCCAGTCCACAGTCTCACGCGTATCCTCTCGAACCGGCCACGCCCGGCCGTGTCCGGGGCCTCTGCCCGAGACTATCGCGCACCTCGCGACGAAAGGACCGCGCCACGTGCCCAAGGTCACGACCGGCAGACTGCTGAGGGAGATGATCGACCTCAACAGCATCACCTACTATCCCGACCCGTACTACAAGTGCATCCAGTTCTCCTCCTATGACCGTCGCTCCGTGGCGCCGGACGCCCCGGGTTGGTTCGCCAACGCCGACAACACCAACGCCACCGACCGCAAGAACTACGTGCGCGACGAGACCGTCGACGGCCGCACGGAGCACGTCCTGGCGGAGGTGGACGGCCCCGGCGCGCTCGTGCGGTTCTGGTCGGCCAATCCGTGGGTAGGCGAGGAGGGCAGGCTCCGCATCTACGTGGATGGGAGTGACGAGCCCGTCCTCGACGCATCCATGCTCGACCTCGTGGACGGCAAGGTCGAGGGGTTCCCCGAGCCGTTCGCAGTGCGGCCTCCCGCTGGCAAGGCAGGCAACCTCTACTTCCCGATCCCCTTCCGCAACGGGTGCAAGGTCACGCACGACGGAGACTGGAACGGGTTCTACTACCAGCTCAACTTCCGCCAGTACGCAGACAGCGCCGACGTCGACACGTTCTCCATGGCGGAGTTGGCGAAGTACCAGGCCATCGCTACCGAGGTCGGCGAACGACTGACCGACGCGATGAACCTGCCCGTCCAATCCGAGTCCGTCACCCCCTTCGACGTGACAGTCGGCCCCGACGGCGAGGGTGACATCTACAACGAGGAGGGCCCCGGCGCGATAACCACGCTGACGGCGCGCGTCTCGGCGCCGAATACGCGCGACGCGCTGCGCCAGGTGGTCCTCCAGGTGTTCTTCGACGGATCGCCCACACCGCAGATCGAGAGCCCCATCGGCGACTTCTTCGGCTCCGCGCCCGGGGTCTGTCCGTTGGTCTCGTTACCCTTCGTCGTCGAGTCCGACGGCACGATGCACTGCCGACTGGCGATGCCGTTCGGGCATTGGGCGACGATGCGGCTGAAGAACTACGGTCCGCAGGCCGTCACTGTGTCCGGCCAGATTGTGCGCGGCCCGTACGAGTGGACCGACAGTTCCATGCACCTGCGCGCCAAGTGGCGCATCGACCACGGCGTCGAGGGCCGACCCGACGGGTACGACTGGCCGTATCTCATCGTCAGCGGCGGAGGCGTATGGGTCGGGACGTCGCTGATGCTCATGAACCCCACGCCCATCCCAACGCCGGGAGGCGGCTGGTGGGGCGAGGGCGACGAGAAGATATACATCGACGGGGAGTCGTTCCCGAGCACGTTCGGGACGGGATCAGAGGACTACTTCGGGTACTCCTGGAGCTCGCCAGAGCTGTTCCAGGCCGCCTACATCGGTCAGCCGCGCAACGACGGCCCCGGCAACCGTGGCTATGTGGCCAACCACCGTTGGCATATGATCGACGCGTTGCCGTTCGCGCAGTCCATCGAGTTCTACATGGAACTGCAAACGCACACGCCCACGAAGGGCATCAGCTACGGCCGCATCGGGTACTGCTACACGCGGCCGGGAGCGCGGGACGACCACCCTCAGATCAACCCGTCGATGCTCGTGCTGCGCGACCCTCCCGCGTGGGAGGTACTCCCGGCGGGGTCGGCTGCGAACTCCGTGGTGCACGAAGCCGAGTGCCTGGAGGTCGTTTCCGGGCGTGTCGAGACCGAGAGCGGCGTGCTGTGGTCAGCCGGCTCCCAGGCATGTTTCGCCGCTCAGGAGGGCGATACGGTGTCATTCGATGTCCCCGTCGCGGGCGAGGGCGCTCACGGCGTCATCGTGTGTCTCACGAAGCGGCCCGGAGGCGGCGCATGCAGCGTGTCCGTCGGCGATGGCGAGGGACACGACATCGACCTTGTCCATGCCGCCCTCGTCCATCTGCGGGAATACAGCGTCGGAGAGGCGTCGGGCGACTCCGCCACGCTCACACTGACATGCACGCGCGCAGGGCATATTGGCATCGACTACGTGCGCGTGGCAGCGCCACGGGCGTAGTTGGGACGACCTGATAGTACGCGCAGACGCCGAGTCGGATTGCCAACTCGGCGTCCGTCGCTGCAGGCTGAGGAGTACGCCTGGGCGCTACAGGTTCGAGTTGTGGCGCTTCCACTCGTTCAGTGGGGGCAGGATTCCATCCGCGATCGTCTGGTCGCGGAGGGACACGAGGTGAGCGTGCGAATCCTTCAGCGCGGCGAGGTCGTCCGCGTCGCCGTCGGGGATCTGGTAGCGCACGCCGGTCTTGCCGAGAGATGTGTCCGCCGCCATCATCACGCCCGCGTACTCGCCTTCGGTGATGTACGCGCCACAAGGCCACTCGAACTCTGACCCTTCGGCGACGGCCTTCACCATGCGCGCGCTCAGGTGCGCTGGCGATTGGAACGAGCTGCGCCCGCGGAGCTTGATGATGCG
>NYZG01000427.1 GCA_002687025.1 Candidatus Poribacteria bacterium | reverse complement strand
GACTCGATCGAGGGCACACGCGCGGTCGTGGACGGCGGCCAGGCCCCCGAGGTGACTGCCGTGGGGTGTCCCGTGGGGACGCGCATCTCCGTCGAGAATCTGTTCAGCAACGTCCCGGCCCGCCTCAAGTTCCTGAAGAAGGACACGACCGAGCTAAACCACACGGTCAACCACGTGCAATGGGCGGCGTTGGCGCATCCCAAGGTGCGCTTCGTCCTGACCCACAACGACCGCACGCTCATCGACGTCGCAGCGTCCGACACACGCGCCGAGCGCATCCGGCTGCTGTACGGCAGGGAGTTTGCGGACTCGCTCATCGAATTCACGAAGTCCTTCGAGAGCACGGAGATCGAGTGCCACATCGGCAATGCAGATCTCTCGCGACCCAACAGGTCCCATCAGTTCTTCTTTCTGAACGACCGCGCCGTCCGCGACCGCACGATCTCCGCGGCGGTGTCCGAGGCGCTCCGCGAGGTCGTGCCGAAGGGCCGCTACCCGGTCGCATTCCTCTTCATCCGCATGGAAGCCGACAAGGTCGATGTGAACGTCCACCCGACGAAGGCCGAGGTGCGGTTCCAGGACGAGCGCGGCCTGTTCCGCAACATCGTCCAGGCCGTGTCTCAGGGCGTCTCCGAGAGCAAGTACATACCCACGATACAGACCGCCGAGGAGCAGGTGGCGCAAGCCGATGTCCCCTCGCGCGTGAATAACGCCGACACGCCGATGGTCTACCCGAAGCCGCGTTCGCGCAGCATCATCCCGCCGTCTCGTACGCGATACGGCGACCCGCCCGCGCCGGCCGCCCTCGCCGGGAGGCCGGTCCCGGCTACCGACCGTAGTCCTGGCACGCATCCGTCCACCTGGAGGTCCACCACGGGAGCTCGAGGGCGGCTCGGGACGCCCGTAGTCACCACCGCGACCGGCGCCGGAGCCGTCGAGGTCGAGCTGTTGGACTTCGCTCGCCTCGAACTCGTCGGCGTGCTCTACAACACCTACATCCTTGTCGCCGACACGGAGAGTCTCTACTACATCGATCAGCATGTAGCGGCCGAGCGCGTGAACTACGAGCGCATCGTCACGCGTATGCGGTCCGGCGCGGTGGCGTCTCAGGGCCTCCTGACGCCGATATCCGTCGAGCTGTCCCCGGACAGAAAGGTGCGGTTCGACGCCCACCGCGATTGGCTTTCGCGCTTCGGTATAGACGCCGAGCCATTCGGCGGCGACACGGCGCTCATCCGCGGCATACCCGCGTCGCTCGACTCCGGCGAGGCGGAGCAGATGTTCAAGGACCTGCTAGACCGCGTTGAGTCGGAGCTGAACCCCGAGCGAAGCTGGGAGGTCATCCAGGAGCGCGTCGCCGCGACCATCGCGTGCCACTCCTCCGTGCGCGCGGGCGACCCGTTGACGACCGACGAGGTGCGCGCCCTCCTGAGCGACCTATCCAAGGCGCGTCTGCCCTTCAACTGCCCCCACGGACGACCTGTCATCATCGCCATGCCGCGCATGGAAATCGAGTCACGCTTCCAGCGCCGCTAGCCGCAGACCCAGAAACGGGCACGGAAAGGGCGACGCCGTAGCGCCGCCCTGCCGTAGTGTCTGGCACAATCGCCTACGCGGCCGGTATCCGTTCGCGGATCTCGGTCGCGCGCGCTTCGGAGCCGAGTTGGTCGTACAGATCCGCCGACTGCGTGAGCTGCTCTCTCGCGTTTCCGTTGTCGCCCATATCGAGATATGTGTCGCCCATCAGCCGGTGGATTTCTGCCTGAGCGTCCACTGTCTTGTCCTCGACGGCCATCTCCAGCGCCCTCTCGAACCGGCTGAGCGCCTCCGTGTATTCCTCACGGAGGTAGGAGACCATCCCCAGGTTCTTGCGAGCCGCGATGACGGACACGGACATCGTGATCTCTTCGGCCAGAGCGGCTGCGTCGGTGGCGTACTGTTCCGCCTCGTCCACGTGCTCCTTGCCGAGGTAGAGATACCCGTCGCTGATGTTCACGAGACACTGCGTCTCGCGCTGCCGGTCCCCGATTTCTCGGCATGGGTCGAGCGCGCGCACGTTGTGTTCGATGTACTTCTCGTAGTCCTTCACGTAGAAGAAGTACGTCCCCAGTGAGGCCTCGGCCTCGGCGACCCGCTGCGGCGACTGGATCCGAGTCGCGATCTCGAGCGAGTGGTTCAGGTTCTCCAGCGCGCCTTCGTTGTCGCCGGTCTGTCGAAGGAACATGCCGAGGCTGGCGTAGCGCGCGGTGAGCCCGTCCGCGAACGCCATCTGCTCGCCGAGGTCGATCGCCTTGCGGATGCTCTCCAGCGCGTCATCGGTGCGTGCCTGGATGCGGTGCAGCACGAACAGGTTGTTGTAGAGCTGCGACTGCAGCATCTTGTCACCGATGCGGTCGGCGAAGTCGATGCCCTGCGTGTAGAAGCTCAGGGCGTCATCCGCCTGCCCCAGACGCAGGTTGATGTTGCCGAGGTTCTTGAAGATGCTGCACTTCACGTCCAGCGCTTGCAGGTCTTCGACCAGGGCGAGGGCCGCGCGGCACTTCTCGTCGCCGTCGGCGAAGTCGCCGCGGCTGTAGGAGATGAACCCCTTCATGTCCTGCACGCGGGCCTCTTCGACGCGGGTCTCGTCGGCGCCGTTCAGGCCGCCGAGGACCGTCAGCGCCTCGTCGAACCGCTGATCCGCGGTGTCCCAGTCGCCCGACTGGCGGTAGATGTTGCCCAGCTTGCGCTGCGCCACCGCCTGTTGCATCGGTTCTTCGGCGAGGGCCATCGCACTGTTGATAGCTTCGATGCCGTCTTCGTACTGACCGAGCACCGCGTACACATCGCCAAGGCCGTTGAGGATCTCGAGCTGATCGTCGAGGACCGGCTCGTCGATGCGGCCCAAGAGCTCCAGCCCACGCTCGTAGAACGTGACGGCGTCCTTGTTATTGAACATGTCGCGCGCCTTGGAGCCCGCGGAGCCAAGGTAGTGCACCGCCTTCGGCCGCTCGCTGCTTTCCGCGTAGTGGTACGCGAGCAACTCGATGTACGGCCCGAGGTTCGACTCGTGACGGCCTTCGAAGCTGTCGCCGACCTTCTGATGGATCTGCCTACGCCGTCCAACCACGATCGCGCTGTAGGAGATCTCGAAGGTGACGATGTGCCCGAAGATGTACTCCAGCGGGTCGACCGTCGCCTCCTCGACGAAGTCCAGATCCGTCAGGAACGCGAGGCAGTCGTCCAAGTCGCTGGCGTCTTCAACCGCGTCCATGAGCGTGTCGTGCTCGAACTTTCGTCCGACGACGGACGCGGACTGCAGGACCTCCTTCGATGCGGCCGGCAGCTTGTCGATACGGGCGCTGAGCATCTGCTCCAGCGAGTCCGGCACGGCGAACTCCGATACGTCGCGGATGAGGACCCAGATGTCTCCCTGCTTCTCGATGAAGTCGTCGTCCAGAAGAACCCGGATGAACTCCTCCATGTAGAACGGGTTGCCGCCCGACTTCTCGACGATCGTCGCCTTGATCTCGTCGCCTTCCTCGCCCATGGGCAGGAGGGCGTTGCACAGGTCAACCTGCGCCTCGGGAGTCAACGGCTCGATCGCGATGGCCGTGTACCGGTCGGGGTACCGCTGCTCCGCGGTCTCGGCGATCGCCCAGCACAGGTCGCGGCGCTCTGGGCGATAGATGTTCATGAAGTAGACGCGGTCTTCGTAGATATTCTCGAGCAGGAAGTAGATCAGGTCGTTCGAGACGTTGTCGAGCCAGTGAAGGTCGTCCAGAGCGATGGCGACCGGTTGCCGGCTCGCCTCATGGGCGAACAGGTCGCGCACGGCGACGAAGGTTCGACGCTGCAACTGCTCAGGATCGAGGAAGGAGACCTTCTCTCCGAGCGCTCCCGGGAAGGTGATAGACATCATGTTGCCGATGTACGGCATGATGTCCTCGATGGCTGCAGTGTCGCCTCCGAACACTTCCTCAAACTTCTCGACCAGCTTCGTGCGCCGCACCTGCTCGGAGTCAGCGTCTTTGACGTCGAAGTACGACTCGAACATGCGCAGGAAGAGCGAGTATCCCTGCTGCTCCGTGTTTGGGAAGCAGGCCCCAAAGAACCACAGCCCGCCGCGCTCCAGCAACACATCCCGCGTCTCCCGCATGAGTCGGGACTTGCCGTACCCGGCCTCACCGATCGTCGTCGAGATCGCGCTCGTGCCCTCGAATATCATGTCGACACAGGCCAGCGCCTGTTCGCGCTGCGGCTCGCGACCGATCATGGGCACGTCGCCCATCTCGGTCAGACCACGCTTCGAATCGGACTCCTCCTTCTTGTCCAGAACGAGGTAGACGGGGACGTCCTTCCCGCCCATCGTTATCGGCCCGCGCTCCTCAAAGTTGTAGAGCGCCCGCGTCATTCGGTAGGTGCGCTGGCCGACGATTATCTCGCCGCCCTTCGAGATGTCCTCGAGTTCCTCCGCGAGTTCCGTTGGCTCGCCGATGACCGTGTAGTCCATCCGCGTCGAGCCGGGAACGAGGTTCCCGATAGACACCCGCCCGGTGTTGATGCCGATGTGCACGCTCAGCGGAGGAACTTTGAACTCCGCCTGCACCTCGACGCTCACCTTGTCCATCTCTACCATCATCTCGAGGGCGCAGAGGATGGCGCGCTCCGGGTCGTCCTCGTGCATGATGGGAGCGCCGAAGATCGCCATGATCTCGTCGCCCACTAGTTTATCGACGACGCCCTCGTGTTTGTACACGATGTCACCAAGCCGCTTATGGCAGCGGTTCATGACCTCGGCGATGAGGTCCGGCTGGGTGGCGTATTTCTCGCTAAGGGCCGTAAACCCGCTGACGTCCGAGTACAGCAACGTGACCATCTTGCGCTCGCCTTGGAGCCGGCTCGCGCCCTCGGCGATCATCGCCTTGAGGTACTCGGGGATGTGCTCCTCGAGTTCGGCTAGGCGGTCGTCATCACCGCCGCGGAGGTTTGCCACCGCGGTGGCCTTGTCGGTGGCCGTGATCGGCTCATACACGGTCATCGACCGCTCGATACCCTTCAGGGTGCCGGGCGGCAACTCGCGCAACACTTCGTATTCGAAGTAGTCCTTCGTCTGCTCGTAGGCGTCCGGGCTGCAAACCACCTGGTTCTTCGCCGCCTGCGTCTTGAGCCGCGCCGACAGGTTCACCGCGTCACCGATCACCGTCGTGTCGATGGTCCGCTCGGTCTTGATCTGGCCGACCCACGCCAGACCCGTATTCACGCCGACGTGCACCTCGGCTTCGTAGTCCTCCGCGATCTCGCACATCTTCATGCCGCCGAGGACGGCCATGACGGGATCTTCCTTCGTCGCCGTCGTCGTCCCGAACGTGGCCATGAAGAACCCGCGGATGATCTTGTCGATCTGTCCGCCGCACTCCTCAATCGCCGTTGTGAGCGCGCCGTCGAAGCCCGCCTTCCGCATCGCGATTTCTTCGATCTCGTCATGGTGCATGTCCGACTCGGTGTCGAACCCATGAATAGATGCAAAGATGACGCTTATCTGCCGTTGCCCACCGCGGCTTTCGTCCTGCTCGACGCCTTCGAGCTCACCAAGGACCTCGTCATCGAGGGCTTCTTCCTGCTCGCGAGTCAGGGACTGACCGGCCTCGGGCGCGTCGGTAGCGGCCGCGTCTTCATCTGGAGAGGATGCGTCTTCAGCCTGAATATCGTCGGAACTCACCATTCGGTACTCCATCCGAACTTACTTGTCAGGGCGGCGGGGTACATGACAAGCCGCAGATCCCTGCTAGCGCGCGCAGCCATCCTACACCATCTATCGTATACCGGCAACGCCCGCGGCGCAACGACTTTAGCTGCGCCAGACGCGTGTGATCCGCATGAATACAGGGCGCGCGCGGCATTGTGGCCGTTCAGGCCAACTCTAGCTCGCCCCACGTGCTGGGGTCGCGAAACGTCTGTAGCTCAGGCCCTACGGACCAGAACTGCGTGCGGCCGCCGCCCTCGCGAACGAGGTAGTTGAAACCGACCGACGGGAAGGATGCCGGGTCGTACGTTGGGATCGCCGCGCGTGGAAACGCGACCTCCATGCGGTACCCCTGCGGGAACGCCTCCGAAGCCACCAACACCGTCTCGTCGTGCGCGATCGCGATCTGATGCTCCACCCCCGGTTCGCAACGACCCGCGTGCGCGGTGGTGTTCCCGCCTCCTTGTGGCAGCAGGAAGAAGTGGTGGCAGTGCTCCGTGTATTCGTTGTGGTTCAGCGTCCCGCGAAGGTCCAGGAACACCTCGACGCAGTCTCCCGACCAGAACCGGCGAGGCAACGCTCGAGGCGCGCGGCGCAGGTTCGCCTGAAAGGCGAAGTACAGGCACGCGTCGTCCCAGGCCGTGTACACCGTCGCGAAGGGAGGGTGTTCCTCGTCGACTATCCAGTCGGCCAGCAGGTAGTCACGCGACCACGCGCTGAACGTCCCGTCGAGAGACGGCGGGCGCTTCATCCGCCGGCACGTCGCCACGGGCTGAAACGCATAGCGCAGCGGAATCATCGCCATGACGCGTGATCCAAGAGATGTATGCCCTATCCCGGCGCTCAAATGCGCCGCACGCGATCCTGTTCGCCGACGCATGGTGGCACGCAAGGCCCGACACAGGCCGGATGCGTTGGCTGCCCGCGAGCGCACCCGGCGCCAAGCGGGCCCGTCCGCGCTAGAGAGCGCAAGCGGGGAGCCGTGCGACTCCCCGCTTGCGCTTGTCGTAGCGTGTGTGGCGCCTACGCGTCCTTCAGCGCCGCCTGCGCCGCCGCGAGGCGCGCAATCGGCACGCGGAACGGCGAGCAGCTCACATAGTCGAGACCGATCCGGTGGCAGAACTCTACGGAGCTCGGCTCGCCGCCGTGCTCGCCGCAGATGCCCACCTTCAGATCCGGGCGCACGTCGCGGCCTTTCTCGACGCCGAGCTCCATGAGCTGACCGACGCCGTCCTGGTCCACCGCGACGAACGGATCCTGCTGGTAGATGTCCTCTTCCAGGTAGATCGGCAGGAACTTCGCCGCGTCGTCACGCGAGATGCCGAACGTCGTCTGGGTGAGGTCGTTCGTGCCGAAGCTGAAGAACTCCGCGTCCTCCGCGATCTTGTCCGCGACGAGCGCCGCCCGGGGCACCTCGATCATAGTACCCACGAGGTACTCCACCGAGTGGCCGGTCTCGGCGAACACCTTCTGCGCCGTCTCGTCGACGATCGCCCGCTGGAGCGTGAGCTCCTTCTGCGTCCCGACGAGTGGGATCATGATCTCGGGGTCGACCGCGATGCCAGCCTTCGAAACCTCGACCGCGGCCTCGATGATCGCGCGCGCCTGCATCGCCGTGATCTCGGGATACGCGATCCCCAGACGGCAGCCACGGTGCCCTAGCATCGGGTTCGACTCGTGGAGGCTTTCGATCTTCGCCTTCACTGCGTCGACCGAGGCGCCCAGCTGTTTCGCCACCGCTTCGATCTCGTGGTCCTCATGCGGCAGGAATTCGTGCAGCGGCGGGTCGAGCGCTCGGATCGTCACCGGGCGGCCGTCCATCGCCTTGAAGATGCCCGCGAAGTCCTCGCGCTGGATCGGCAGGAGCTTCGCCAGCGCCTGCTCACGACCTTCGAGCGAGTCCGCCAGGATCATCTCGCGCACCGCCACGATACGGTCGCCCTCGAAGAACATGTGCTCCGTGCGGCACAGCCCGATGCCCTCGGCGCCGAACGCGATGGCGTTGGCGGCTTGGTCGGGCTGGTCAGCGTTCGTGCGGACGCGAAGGCGCCGCGCCTGGTCCGCCCACTCCATGACCTTCGCGAACATCTGGTAGATCGTGCTGCTGTCGGCGTCGAGCGACTTGTCGACCAGCACTTGCACGGCCTCGCTGGGCGCGGTGCCGATGTGCCCGGCGTAGACCGTCCCAGCTGTGCCGTCGATGGAGAGGTCATCTCCCTCGCTGATCACGGTGTCGCCCGCGGTCATCGTGCGGCTCTCGTAGTCGATCACGAGTTCGCTGCATCCGCAGACACACACCTTGCCCATCTGTCGCGCGACGAGCGCGGCGTGGCTGCTCACCCCGCCCCGAGCCGTGAGGATGCCGTCCGCCGCGATCATCCCACGCAGATCCTCGGGGCTGGTCTCGACGCGCACGAGCAACGCCGAGCGACCCGAAGCCGCGATCTCCTCCGCCCGCGCGGCACTGAAGGCGACCGTGCCGGAGGCCGCGCCCGGCCCGGCGGCCAAACCCTTGGCCAGCAAGCGGTTCGAGCTTTCGGCGCGAGCCATCTCGTCCGCGTCAAACACGGGCGCGAGGACGTGTTCCAGGGAATCCGCAGGGACCTTCGCCAGACCGGTCTTCCAGTCCATGAGACCTTCGGCTTCCATCTCGACGGCGATGCGAACGGCCGCGAGCCCCGTCCGTTTGCCGTTGCGCGTCTGCAACATGTACAGCTTGCCGCGTTCGATGGTGAACTCGAAGTCCTGCATGTCGCCGAAATGCGTCTCGAGCGTTACGCGGACCTTCTCTAGTTCCGCGAACGCGTCGGGCCAGTCGTTTACCAGGTCGGCTACGGGTTTCGGCGTGCGCACACCGGCGACGACATCCTCGCCCTGCGCGTCGATGAGGTACTCGCCGTAGAACACCTTCTCGCCCGTCGCCGGGTCGCGCGTGAACGCGACGCCTGTCCCCGAGTCGGATCCCATGTTGCCGAACACCATCGTCTGCACGTTGACGGCCGTGCCCCAGCTATGCGGGATGTTGTACTGCCGCCGATACAGAACGGCCCGGTCGTTGTCCCAAGATCCGAACACGGCGCTGATGGCGCCCCAGAGCTGGTCGGTGGGATCCTGCGGGAACTCTTCGCCAACGCGGTCACGAATGAGCGCCTTGTAGCGGGACACCAACTCCCGCAGGTTGTCAGCGGTGAGGTCCGTGTCCTCCTCGACGCCAAGCTCCTCTTTGAGAGAGTCCATGACGGCGTCGAACGGTTCGTGTTCGTCTTCCGTCCGCGGCTGAACGCCCATCACCACATCGCCGTACATCTGTACGAAGCGGCGATAGCTGTCCCAGGCGAAGCGGTCGTTGCTCGTGAGCTTCGCGAGGCCCTCCACCGTCGTGTCGTTCAGGCCGAGGTTGAGGATGGTGTCCATCATGCCCGGCATCGACTCGCGGGCGCCGGACCGCACGGAGAGGAGGAGCGGGTTGTCGACGTCGCCGAACAGGGCGCCTGTGGTTCCCTCGACCAGCTTCACCGCCTCGGCCACCTGAGCTTCCACGCCGTCGGGGTACGTGTGGTCGTTCGCCACGTACGCCACGCACACCTGCGTCGTAATCGTGAAGCCCGCCGGCACCGGCAGTCCGATCCGGCTCATTTCGGCGAGGTTGGCGCCCTTGCCGCCCAGAAGCTCCCGGAAAGTTGCGTCGCCTTCCGTGCGCTCCGGGCTAAAGTAGTAAACGTGCTTGCCGCTCTCTGGCACAGTGATGCCTCCGTTCGTGATCCGTATGCTAGTTCATGTGGCTCGCGGAGAATCCGCGCAGAGGGTCGGGACGAGTGATCGTCACATCGAGTAAATCATCCGGTT
>NYZG01000426.1 GCA_002687025.1 Candidatus Poribacteria bacterium | reverse complement strand
GGCAGTGCGGCCCTTCGGCGTCTCATGGCGCTTCTTTCATCTTTGTTCACGTCTTCGTTGTAGAAGGGCACAGATTACACACGACAGGTGTGGCTCCGTCAAGGCCTGCGGTCGTCGCCATTACCGCGCGGCGCGGCATTGGCTACTGTTGCGTCAACAGCCGCTCGCAATCGGGCACGGAGGAGGCGTGGTTCATGGCAGGCGCGGAGAGTCTCACGGGCATCCATTTCCTGTTGACCTACCGGTGCAGCGCGTCGTGCGCGCACTGTTTCGTGTGGGGCGATCCGTCGCACCGGGGCGCGATACCGCGCGAGGACATAACGCGCTACCTCGACGAGGCGGTGGAGATGGGCACGATCACGGGCATCTTCATCGAGGGCGGCGAGGTCTTCACCGAGTACGCCGACCTGAAGTGGTTCATCGGGCAGTGTTCGGAGCGCGGCTGGGACGTGAGCATCCTCTCGAACGGCTTCTGGGCGAAGACCGAGGAGATCGCCCGCAGGCGGCTGCAGCCGCTCATCGACGCGGGTCTCACGGGGATGTCACTCAGCACGGACGAGTATCACCAGCCGTTCGTGCCGGTGGGGAACGTGGAGATCGCCGCGCGCGTCGGCGAGGAACTCGGCATTAAGGTCGGACGCATGGGCACGCCCGCGGATCGCGTGATGTTCCGGGGACGCGCCGCGGATCGCCTGGCGCCGGGCATCGAGGACGGCCGCGCGGCGTGGCAGACGTTCACCGAATGCACCCGCGAGAAGCTGGAGACGCCGGGGCGCATCCACCTCGACAAGTACGGCCTGCTCCACCTGTGCCAGGGCCTCGCGATAGACACCGCGCGCAACAAGCCGCTAGCCGAGGCGATTGAGGGCTACGACCCGAAGTCGCACCCCATCGTGCGATTGCTGTTGGACGGCGGCCCGGCGAGGCTCGCGCAGGCGGCGCAGACGCACGGCTTCGTCCCGCGCGACGACTACGCCGACGAGTGCCAGCTCTGCTATGAGGCGCGCAAGCACCTGCGCGACCGCTACCCGAACTACCTCGGCCCCGCCGAAGTGTACGGCGAGACCGACCCGGCACCCGCGCTCGCTAGATGAAGTGCCGTTCGAGCTTCACCTGTTCGTCGTATTCCTTGCGCGCCAGCTTGACGGACTCCGTCTCGGCCACCTGCGCGACCGGCACGTCCCACCACGACTCGTAGCCCGGCACGCGGCTCTCCTTGTCCGTCTCGACGACGATGACCGTCGTGCGGTCGATCGACTTCATGTCTACGAGCGCCTGCTTCAGGTCGTCGTGAGTGCGCGCGCGGACGGCGTGGGCGCCCATGCTCGCGGCGTTGGCGACGAAGTCCACCGGCAAATACGCGCCGTCGAGATGTCCGCTCTCCTCGCGGCGGTACTTGAAGTCCGTGCCGAAACCCTCGCACCCCACCGACTGCGATAGCCCGCCGATACTGCTGAACCCGTGGTTGTCCAACAGGATGATCGTGAGCTTGTAGCCCTCCTGCACGGACGTGGCGATCTCGTTGGACATCATCTGGTACGAGCCGTCGCCGACCATGACGTACACCTCGCGCGACGGGTCCGCCATCTTGATGCCGATGCCACCCGCGATCTCGTAGCCCATGCACGAGTAGCCGTATTCGAGGTGGTAGCCCTTCGTGTCGCTGGTGCGCCACAGCTTGTGCAGGTCGCCCGGCAGGCTGCCCGCGGCGCAGATGACGACGTCCTTCGGGTCCGAGAAGCCGTTCACGAGGCCGATCACCTCGCTCTGGCTGATGGGCGGGCCGTGCCGGATCCCGAACAGCCGATCCACCTCGCCCTGCCACTCGACGCGGTAGTTCCGCACGCGCTGCGCATACGCGTCGCTGACACGATGCCCCTGCAACGCCTCGCTCAGCTCTTCGAGCGTCACGCGGGCGTCCGCCGTCACGGGGAGCGCCGCCTGCTTGTACGCGTCGAACTCGGCGATGTTGATGTTGAGGAAGCGGACGTTCGGGTTCTGGAACGCCGTCTTCGACGCGGTCGTGAAATCGCTGAGACGCGTGCCGATGGAGATCACGAGGTCGGCGTCGCGCGCGAGGAGATTCGCGCCGGGCGTCCCCGTTACGCCGATGGCTTCGAGGTTCTGCTCGTGGGTGTAGGGGAGGGACCCCTTGCCGGCCATGGTCTCGCCGACGGCGATGCCGGTGTCCGTCGCGAAGCTCGCCAACGCGTCGGTCGCCTCCGAGTAGAGCACGCCGCCACCGGCGATGATGATGGGCGTGTCCGCCTCGCGAATCCACTGCACTGCCTGCTTCAAGACGGCGCGATCCGCCAGCGGCCGCGGGATGCGCCACACACGCCTGCGGAACATGTCCGCCGGGAAGTCGTGCGCCTCCGCTTGCACGTCCTGCGGCAGGCAGAGCGTCACCGCGCCTGTGTCGGAGGGCGAAGTGAGCACGCGCATCACCTCGGGCAGGGCGTAGGGAAGCTGATCCGGCCGGTTGATGCGGTCCCAATACCGCGAGACGCACTTGAACGAGTCGTTTACCGAGATGTCCTGGCTGTGCTCCGATTCGAGTTGCTGCAACACCGGCGCGACGTTCCGCCGGGCGAAGATGTCGCCGGGCAGCAACAGGACGGGTATGCGGTTGATGGTGGCCGTCGCGGCGCCGGTGACCATGTTGGTGGCGCCGGGGCCGATGGATGTCGTGCAGACGTACGTGCTGAGCCGGTTCTTCATCTTCGCGTAGGCGATGGCGGTGTGGACCATTGCCTGCTCGTTGCGGCAGAGGTAGTAGCGGAAGTCCTTCGTGTCACGGAGCGCTTGCCCCACGCCCGCGACGCTACCGTGGCCGAAGATGCCCCACGCGCCCGCGAAGAAGGGCGTCTCGCGACCGTCTCGGTCCACATGCTGCTGCTTGAGGAACTCCACGAGAGCCTGTGCCATCGTGCATCGCACGGTCTCCATCGCGCTCTGCCTCCTTGGGCGGGTGCGGGAACGGTCGTTGAAGCGCCGAGTCGGGTCGTGGGACGGATACTACTCGATTCGCGCGCGGGGAACACGAACCGTGGGCGCCCACGCCTCGCGATGTCCTCGTCCGCCGTCGAGTACGCCTGGACGTACATGCCGCTGTGCTAATCCGACACGCCCAACTCACGCACGAGGCGCACGAGGTTCGTGCGTTGCATCGAGAGCATTTTCGCGGCTTGGGTGCGGTTACCGTCGCAGGCGCGCAACGCGTCCTCGACCAACCGGCGGCGGTAGAGGGCCACGGATTCCTTATAGCTTAACCCGAGCGCCTTCAGCTCGGCGGTAAGGGCGACGCCGCTGGTCATTTCGGCGGGGAAGTGGCGTCGGTCGACACTGCCGCCCTCCGGGGCAAAGGCGGCGGCGCTGTGGACGGCGTTCTGGAGCTCGCGGATGTTGCCCGGCCACGGATGGTGGTCGAGCAGTTCGACGGCCTCGGTCGTGAACCCGACCAGCCGCTTTGTCATGGCATCACGCGCCTCGGCAAGGAACAGCTCCGCGAGCATGGGAATGTCCTCGCGACGGTCGGCCAGCGACGGCACTTGAATGGCGAGAACCCGCAGGCGGTAGTAGAGGTCTTCGCGGAATCTCTCAGCGGCGATCTCCGACGGCAGGTCCCGGTTCGTGATGGCGATGACCCGGACGTCGACGTCGCGGGTCGTGGTCTCTCCGAGCCTCAGTACGGCCCGCTCTTCGAGGACGCGCAGCAAGTTGATTTGCGCGTCCATCGCCATCTCGCCGATTTCGTCCAGAATGAGCGTGCCGCCGGACGCGGCCTCGAAGAGGCCGACGGCGTCCCTGTCCGCGCCGGTGAACGCCCCGCGCCGGTGCCCGAAGAGGGTGCTCGCGATCAGGTCGCGCGGGACGGCCCCGCAGTTGAGCTGCGTGGGCGGTCGCTGTTCGGCTCCGCGCGGGCTGTTGTAGTGAATCGCCTTGGCGATGAGCTCCTTGCCCGCCCCGGTCGGCCCGGTGATGAGCACGGTGAGACCAGAGTCGATGGCGGCCTCCATCTGCGTGTAGACGCGTTTCATCGCGGGTGACGTGCCGACGATGCCGTCGAAGTCGTATTTGCGGGCCACCGCCCGTTGCAGGTCGCCGACCTGCGTCTCCAGCGCTTCCGTCCGCGCGCGAAGGGACGCCTCGCGCGCCTTCCGTTCCGTGATGTCCTGGACGATACCGACGAACTGCGCGTCTTCCTCGGCGGCGCCGGCGCGGAACGTCACTTCGATTTCCACGTGTCGGCCGTCGGCGCGACGTAGCGTGCACTCGTGGACGGCCTTCGTGACGTCGCCCCGCATCCGGCGGGCCAACTGCCGTCCCAGGTCCTCCGCCCCTTCGACGATGATGTCGAACGCTGAATCGAGCGCTTGAAGCGCCTCTTCCGCGTACCCGGCCAGCCGGCAGAACGCCGGGTTGGCGTGTACGACGCGGTCGCGCCGCATGACGACAGTGCTGACGTCGAGATCGCCCAGCATGTCGAGGAAGATGTCCTGGCGATGCTCGGCCGTAATGCTGTCGGTGATGTCCTGCACGTTCAGGACAATGCCCTCTATAGAGGGGTCCGACAGGTGGTTCGAGGCGACCACTTCGACGTGTCGATACGCGCCATCCTTATGGCGCACCCGAGTGTGCAGCGTCAGGGTCTCGTCCGCGGAGGCCGCGATCTGAACGAGCGCCGCGCGTACGCGCGGAAGATCCGACGGGTGCGTGAGTTCGGTCAGGTCCCGACCTTGCAGATCCCCGAGCGCGAAGCCGACGATCCCCTTGCCCTCCGCCGACGGCATCGCGTAGACCAGTCGCCCCGCGGCGTCGATGACGGCGATGTCGCTCGAGCTGTGCTGGACCAGGGCTCGCAGCCTGGATTCGTCGTGTGTGTGCAACGTGATGCCTCAAGCTGGGCCCCAGGGACCTCGCACGCATCCTGTCCCCAGGGCCGCCTCCCATTGGTAGGCGCATCCTAACATGCCAACATTCCGGGTGTGAATCGCATGTCGAGGCGAGCGGCAGGTCATTCGCGGGTGGTCGAGATCGGCCCGCGCTTCCAGGGGCCGATACGTTCGCGCATCGTAGCGCGGATGGTTGTGCTAGAATCACCCGTATTCACGGCTCGTTGGACCGTAGCAGGGGGCCGCAGCAGGCACGGGAGGTAGGGCTATGCTCACGGGGCGACAGAAGCAGCATTTCCACGAACAGGGATACGTGGTCGTGCACGGCGCGGTACCGCGTCTCATGGTGGAAGCGGCCAGACAGGCCGTCAACCACTCGGTCGGGTCGGTAGGCGTGCGCGAAGAGAACAGCTCGCAATACCGGCCAGCCGCGATGTGCGACGAGCTCCGCAGCCTGCCGGTGATGACCGACCTATTCAACAGATCCACGGTGATGGGCGTAGCCGAGTCCATGATCGGCGAGGGGAACGTGCAGCGCGTGGGTGGCGTGCAGATTGCGCTACGGTGGCCCGGCCCCGTGGGCTCGGACCCCGGCGAGCCGCGCGGCCACCTCGATGGACTCGGGTCGGGCACGAACGGGACGCCCAAGGGCGAGTACAGGCGTGGCTTCACCGCGCTGGCGGTGATCTATCTCGGGGACGTGCCGGCGCCCTATAGCGGCAACTTCACGGTGTGGCCTCGATCACACACGTTCTTCCGGGAGCACTTCCTGGAGCACGGACACGGCGTGCTGGCGGACGGCATGCCACGCGCCGACCTTCCGGAGCCGCCGCTGCAGATCACGGGCGAGGCGGGCGATCTCGTGCTGGCGCATCATCAGACCGTGCATACGGCGGCGCCCAACGGGTCGGCGAACGTCCGTTATGCGGCTATCAGCCGTTTGCGTCACGTGGACACCGAGGTGAACGGGCCGGAAGTCTACACGGACATATGGCGCGAGTACCCGGGTCTCAGGGCCGAATTCGAGGAGGATGCGGCGTAGACAGCCCAAGCGGCAACGGAGCGCCCATGCGGCACCGCGTCCTGGCGCGTCACGCGTTCATCCACGCCGCCATCGCGTCCATCTATATCGGAGTGGTGGGCCTGCTGTTCTACTCCGGGCAGGACGTGCTGGAGACGCGGAACGGGCCGCTTGCCGTGACGGCGTACCTGCTTCTGGTCGTGCTGTCGGCCGCGTTCATTGGGGTCGCCGTGTTCGGCAAGGCGGCGATGTGGTACTTGGACGGGCGCAAGTCGGACGCGGTCTCGCTCGCGCTCTATACGGTGGGGTTCCTGTCGCTCATCACGGCGGCGACATTCGTCGTGCTGCTCTAGTGACGCGCGCGCTGCCAGCCGCCCCGGAGACGTCGTCCTACTTGCGGACGACCATGCGTCGCATGCCCCGATGCGTTCCGGCCCGCAACTCGTAGACGTACACGCCGCTCGTGACGGGCTCACCGTGGTCGTTACGCCCGTCCCAATAGGCTGCCGACCGTCTCGCGCGGTACGCCCCCGCGTCCAGGCTTCCCAGTTCGATACGCCGTACCGGGGATCCCATCACATCGTAGATCGTCACGGTCGCCTCTGCGGCCTTGGACAAGTCGAACGGGATCCACGTCTCGGGGTTGAACGGGTTGGGATAGTTCGCGTAAATGGCCGTCACGGCGGGCCGCAGCGACGCGAGGACGCCCTGCAGCGCGGCGATCCCCCGGCGGAAAGGCGTCGTTCCATCGTCGGCCCGCCGGGCCTCGCGCAGCCACCGCTCGACGAGACCGGCCGGGCTCACATGCCCCGACGGCGCGCCCACGCCGACATCGACCCGCGCCGCTTCAATGAGCATCATGTCGGCCATATCGAGTAGCCGGTCCCCGTTCAGGTCGGCGGGTGGAAGCGCCGAGGCGCGTCGTCCGTAGACGGTGGCGACGGCGAGGATGTCCCGGATGCCGACCACTCCGTCCAGGTCGATGTCCTCTGGCATCGCGAGCGCCGCCGGAGCAGCCGGTAGGGCCACGTCGATGGTGAAGGAGAATGTCCACGGCCCGCCGTTGTCCGCAGTGACATCCAGCACGAAGTCGACGCTCGGGCCCACACCCTCCCCGAGGTCGACGATCAGGCCGACGTTGTTGCGCGCGTGGCCAGCCGTCCACGTCGCGTGCGTCACCGTGGCCGATGAGACAGTGACGTCCTCATCGACGGTGCTGAGCGTGACGACCACATTCGCAGCATCGGTGACCCCATCGTGGAGAAGTCGCGCGCGTACTTCGACCTGTTCGCCGGGCGCCGCCACGCCGTCACCGTCACCCGTGACCTTGTCTTGGATCCACGAGCTTCGCTGCACGAAGCTCACCGTTGGGCCTCCGGCGACGGGTATCGATATCTGGAACTGCCACGGCCCACCGCCGTCGGCGGTGACGGTAACGGTGAGTGACGCGTCGTGCGTGGTGGCGTTCTCCGCGATGTCGAGGACCAGACCTTCGTTGTTCCTCGCGACTCCCGCGGGCCACGTATCGTGGGTCACCCGTCCCGTGACGACGGTGACATCCTCGTCGTCGGTGGTGAGGGTGACGGTCACGTTCTGTGCGTCGGCGGACGCGTCGGTGCGAAGCCGCACCCTGGGCAGGACGCGCTCGCCTGCGTCGGCGACGCCGTTCTTGTCGCCCCCAGGCGCTGGGTCGAAGACCCAGGCGTTCCTGACGGAGAACGTGCCGGCGATGGGTATGGCGAAGGCGAATACCCAGGGGCCGCCGTTGTCGGCCGTTATTGTCAACGTCAGGAGCGCGCCGTGGGACGTGGCTCCATCTACGATGTCGACGGCCATCCCTTCGTTGTTCCTCGCTGCCCCGGCAGGCCATGTCTCATGGGTCACCTGGCCCGTGACAATCGTGATGTCGGGATCTTCCGTCGTTAGGGTCACGACGACGTTCTGCGCGTCCTCGGCGCCATCGTGTCCTAGTCTCACTCTGGGTAGGACTCGTTCGCCGGCATCGGCGACGCCGTTCCTCGTCGCTGCGGCCGGCTCGAATATCCACGCCTTCCGCTGCGAGAACCGCACGGCAGGAGCGGCGACGGGGATGGTGACCTGGAACTGCCACGGCCCTCCGTTGTCCGCAGTGACGTTCACCGTGAAGACGGCTGCGTGGGAGGTGGCGTCCTCCGCGATATCGAACACGAACCCCTCGTTGTTCCTCGCGCCTCCCCCGGGCCATGTCGCATGGGTCACCTGTGAGGAGACGGTTCTGACATCCTCGTCGTCGGTCGTGAGCGTGACGGTGACGTTCTGCGCCTCGTCGGGTCCGTCGTTGCGCAGACGTATCCTGGGCTGGACGCGCTCGCCTGCGTCTGCTTTGCCGTTCCTCGTCGCTGCCGTCGGTTCGAAGACCCACGAGTTGCGTAGCGAGAACTGCACGGCCGGAGCGGCGATCGACATGACCAGCGGGAATGTCCAGGGACCCCCGGTATTGGAGGCGACGGTCACGGTAAGCAGCGCGTCGTGAGACGTCGCGTCCGCCGAGATGTCCAGGACCAGGCCGTCGTTGTTCCTCGCGACGCCGGCAGGCCAGGTCTCGTGGGTTACATGACCGCTGACGACGGTCACATCGGGATCGTCCGTGGTCAGGCTGACCTGCACGTCAGCGCCGTCCAACGGCCCGTCGTTCCGAAGTCGCACCTTCGGCTGCACCCGTTCTCCCGCGTCGGCGACGCCGTCCTTGTCGCCGCCCGGCGTCGGATCGAAAACCCAGGAGTTGCGCAGCGAGAACTCGATCTCCGGCCCGATGACCGAGATGGTGATCGGGAACTCCTGCGTTCTCCCGTTGTCGGACACGACGCGAACGACCACCGGAATGTCGTGCGGCGCCGCGTTCTCCGCGATCTGCAGAACGAGCCCGTCATTGTTGCGGGCCTGGCCTGCGGGCCACGTCGCGTGCGCGACCTCCGCGTTCACGGCTGTGACGGTGGGATCGTCTACGAGCAGCGTCACGCGCACGTTCAGGGCCTCGCCGTCACCGTCGTTTCTGAGGCGAATCCTGGGCCGGATGCGTTCCCCGCGGTTCGCCTCTCCGTCATTATCGCCGGTGGGGGTCGGGTCGAACACCCAGGAGTTGCGTAGTGAGAACACGACGGCGGGCCTGACAATGGGGATCGGTACCTGGAACTCCCATGGCCCTCCGTTGTCCGCGGTAATGTGCACGGAAAGCATCGCCTCATGTGTCGTAGCGGCAGGACTGATGTCCAACACGAGCCCGTCGCTGTTGCGGGCCTCTCCCGCAGGCCAGGTCGCGTGTTCGATCTCACCGTTCACCACGGCAATGGAGGGGTCGTCGGTGGTGACTGTTACCCGCACGTTCTGGGCGTCGACGTTCGACTCGTTCTTGATCCGGATGCGCAGCTGGACACGCTCTCCAGAGTTGGCTTCGGAGTCACGGTTTCCGTCGGGCCCGGGATCGAACACCCATTGGTTCCTGACGGCGAGCACGGGCGAAGGCGCGACGAGCACGGCTGTGCTGAACACCACCGCGCCGCGGGGATCGTCACCGGGGAAGAACGCGTGCGCCGATTCTACGAGGGCGAGTTCATAGCCTGCCGGCCCCGGGGGCGGCGGGGGCAGCATGGGCGGAGCGAAGTCCAGGGCGATGGATCCGTCTGCCAGCGCTCGGAACGTCCGCCCGAAGGTGACCGTGGAGGCGAACACCAAGCCGCCGAGCACGCCGTCGGTGATCGTCACACGCGGATCCTCGTCGACGAGGCCCGCGCCAGCCTGCACCGTCGCGTCTTGCGTGTAGGCGATCCCATTGAGCGAGATGAGCAGGTCGCCGCCCGGGATGCCACTGCCCGAGATGCGCATGAGCGTCGGATTCCCAAACGGATCGGCGCCTTCTTCCGTGACGACGAAGTGCGGCAGCACGGCGAAGGTCCTTCGCACTCCGGCCACCGACACGGTGTAGTCGCCCTGCGACCTGGGCGGCACGACGAACGTGCCTGCCATGTCGCCCGACCCGTCGACCGGGACGCGGCCGGCGACCGTGCCGTCGAACAGCACGTCAAGCGTTGTGTTGGTACCGAACCCGAATCCCGTGAGGGGGACGCTCTCACCGACAACCGCGGTCGTCTTTCCCAGAGTCAACCCGGCGCGCCACACGAGCAAGGGGGCGTACGCGAGCCGGCCGGCGGAGTCGCGGGCCTGGACTACGCTCTCGCCCTCAATCGCCTGCGCCGGAATCACCCCTTCGAAGGCGGGATCGATCGCGCTCTGCGCGTTGGTTGACGCCGAGCCGAGAAGCACGCCGGATGACAAATTGGCCTCGGGATGGAGCGAAAGGGCCACCTCGCCGGAGAAGCCGACGCCGGTCACGGTAACAGAGTCGACGCCCACCGTTCCCGCGTCGGGCGTCACAGATACCTGTGGAGCCGTCTGAACGGTGGTCCCAAACAGCGAGTCGCCGCGGGGATCCTGGGCGTTACTGGTCGTTGACGCGACGGTGAGCAGGTCGAGCGCATAGCCACCCGGGGACAGAGGCTTCGGAGGCACACGGAAGCGCACGGCAAGCGTTCCCAGCCCGGTGGGCCGCACTGTACGTCCTGACGGGGCCGCCGAGGCCCACACCAGGCCGCCGAGGGAGCCTTCGAGGATATCGACCCGCGGATCGACCCCGCGGACCACTCCCTCGGGCCCTGCGGTCGCGTCGGACGTGTACGCACGCCCGTCGAAGCCCACCATCAGGCCTACGGTCGGAATGAGGCCGCTTCCACGAACAAGATACGCCTGCTCGAAGATCGTGCTCGTGTCTTCCTCGACGGTGAAATCGCGCACGACCTCAAGGATGGTTTCCACGCCGTCTACGGAAACGATGTGGTTGCCGCCCGCGAGCTCCGGCACGGCGAAGGCCGCTTGGAGGTCGCCGCCTGCGTTCGTGCTAGCGTTCGCTACCGGCTCTCCGTCCAGGAGGATGGTGAAAGACGTGTTAGGGCTGAACCCAGTCGCGTCCAGGGCCACTTGTGACCCGACGGTGGCCGACTCCGGGGTCACGGCTACGCCGCCGGTCCACACCAGAAACGCCGCGTATGCCGTCAGACCCGACGTGTCCGTCGCCTGGATGGTGCTCGGACCGCTGACGGCCCCCGCCGGCACGACGACCTCAAAGGCGGGTTCGATCTCACTGTTGGCGTTGATCGACGCCGTGCCCAGGGACACGCCGCTTCCGGGTTGACCGTGGGGATAGAGCGACAGCGTGACCGGGCCCTCGAACCCGACCCCGGTGATCCGCACGTCAGCAACGCCTACCGTGCCTGCCACGGGCTCCACATACACCTGTGGATCGGTCGGCACAAACGTGCTGAACAGCGAGTCGCCGCGGGGATCCTGGCTGTTGTTGTGAGTGGTCGCTACGGTGAACGTGCCGAGGGCGTATCCGCTTGGCGAGGGTGGCTTCGGGGGC
>NYZG01000425.1 GCA_002687025.1 Candidatus Poribacteria bacterium | reverse complement strand
GATCAGGCCGTCCACGAACGTCTCCTCCGTCGTGATCTCGTAGTCGACGAGACCGGCCGCCATGGTCGCGGTGTCCACCTCATTGAGTGTTATCAGTCCCCCGATGAGGTGCCATTGCTTTTCGCTCCGGCCGTTCCACTCCTGCGCGCCTGCTCCGACAACGTGCGTATGCGCCGAGCACCCCGCGACGACGACCATCCCGGCGAGCAGCAGCGCAGCCAGTCCATGCCTCAACATACCGTCTTCTCCTGTCGATTGTTGCCGCCTGATCGGTTCTGAGGGCCGCTGCATCGTGGCACGGCGCCCCGCGACCGTCAACCGCCCCGCGAACGCAGCAGCGCATCCTCCGACAGCTCGACGCCCAACCCAGGCCGACCCGTACATGTCACCCTCCCGTCGGTCACGGCCTCCGACGGATCGACAAGCGTAGTGCGCCAGTCGACTTCGCCCCACGCGTACTCCAGGATGGCGAAGTTGGGCACGGTCGCCATGCACTGCGCGCTCGCGGCCGTCGCGACTGGCCCGCTAGGGTTGTGCGGCGCGACCATGACGTTGGCCGCCTGCGCCATCGCCGCGATCTTCTTCAGCGCCAGGATGCCGCCGACGTGCTTCACGTCGGGCATGATGTAGTCGGTCACCCGTTGGCGCAGCAGGCGATGAAATCCCCGCAGCGTCCGAACCGTCTCGCCGGTAGCGATGGGCATCGAGGTGTTCTCGTAGACGTGCCGCAGACCGTCGATATCCGAGCACGTCACGGGGTCTTCCAGCCAGCACAGCCCGAGGTCGTCGAGCTCGCGGGCCGCCTGCACTGCCGTCCCCGGCGAGAATCGCGAGTGGCAATCGACCATCACATCGACGTCCTGGCCGACTTCCGCCCGCACGGCGCGCACGCGGTCTATCCCCACGCGGGTCGCGGGCCCGAGGCTGCGCCGGGCCATGTCGGCCGGCCGGACGTCGTCGAAGGGCGCCAGCTTGACCGCCGTGAACCCGTCGACGACTGCTTGCCCAGCGTTGCGGGCGAATCCGGCCGGCGAGCGGTCGTCCGTCGCGCGGTTGATGTTCGCGTACACACGCAGGCCGTCACGGACGCGCCCGCCAAGCAGGCTGCAAACCGGGGCGTCCAGGGACTTGCCGCGTATGTCCCACAGAGCGTGCTCTATCGCGCTGACAGCGGTGTGATACGGTCGCCCTTCGTCCGCGGCGTAGTATCGCGCGTGGAACGCCTCCACAGTCGGAAGTTCGGCGCCCTCGAGAGCCGCCCCCAGCGACTCCAGGATGGACGACGCGCGGTCGCCGTGCCCGCCCTGTGACGCCTCGCCGATCCCGGTCAAGCCGTTGCCGGTGTGGATCACCACGAACAGCCACGCGCCCCGCCGGTTGACGGGTATCCGGCACACCTCGACGCGCGAGATCTTCAAGCGGATCCCTCCGGTAGAAAGCTGAGGCCGGGCGAGGCCGGAGACAGCGGGTACACCCCCGGGCGCAGGTTGGAGTACGTGTAGGCATCGAACTTCGGTCGGTGAACGCCAGGCGTGTCGGCGTCGAAGATGCGCTCCGCGATGTCCTGGTACGTCTGGCGGAAGTGCACTGCGGATTTGAGGGCGATCAGCCGGCGGCGCGCCGGCTCGATGCCCAGACTGCGCAGCAACTCGGCGTCGTACGGCTGTCTCCTGTGCTCGGTGAGGATGACCTCCACGCCTCCCACGACGAACACCACCGTGACGCCGTAGTCCGCGATGGACCCCCTGCCCATAGGGCCCTGCATCTCGAACCGGCCGTCGGACACCAGGCGCACGTAGCCGGTGAGAGGAAGAGGAGCCCCGTGCAGATCGTCTGTCTTCCCGCCCACGTCGAGCGTCACGGTCGCACCGACCCCGGCCGACGCGGCCGCCCGCGCCGATTCGGCGTCCGCGATCACCGCGACCGTTGCCCCCTGCACATCGCGCTCGACAAGAGCGCGCAGGATGACGGTACCGTCGGCGGGCCCACCGCCTCCCGGGTTGTCCGAGCCGTCCGCCAGGACCACGAGCCCAGCGTCGTGGCGTTCTACATGGTCGATGACGTCTGACACAGGCGTGAGATCGACATCGAACTCGTCGCGGGCCTCCCAGAACGCCTGCGCGAGCTCGCCGACCTTCCGGCGGGCCAGCTCAGCGTCGTCGTCCGTAGTCACTGCGACCGAGACGCCCGCGTCCCAGATGTCCGAGTACGGGAATCCCACGCTGATCGTGGCGTTGACCACTCCCGGCTCGCGCTCCATCGCCCACGCAAGCTCCAGCAGCGACAGCATCGGGTCGCGCTTCGTGTACTGTCTTGGTGGCATCGTGAGCAGCGGCAGCTGCTGGAACGCGAGCGTAGGCCGCACTTCGCCGGCCGCGACAGAAACGGCGATGTCGACCGCCTCGACGCCTCGCTCGTACATGTCGATGTGCGGGTACTCGTCGAACCCGATGATGACGTCTGCGGCCTGCGCCATCGCTGCTGTGACGTTCGCGTGTGAGTCCAACGTCACGACGATGGGCGTCTCCGCCCCTGCCACTTCACGGACGGCGGCGATGACATCGCCCTCCGCGTCCTCGATGCCTTCCACAACCATCGCGCCGTGCAGATCCAGAAGCACGCCGTCGGACGCTCCCGCATCGCGCAAGCGTCGGATGAGCGTACCCTTGATCTCTGCGTACGCGGCCTCTTCCACCATGCCGCCCGGCTGCGCGAAGGTAGCCAGGATCGGCGTCAGCGAGACGCCGTGCGACTCCGCGGAGTCGATGAAGCCGCCGTGTATCGTCCGTGTGCCCTTCCGAGCGCGTACGATGCTCGACGGCGAGCCGAACTGTGCGTCCGGCGCGCCCACGCGGAAATCCTCGACCCGCGTCGGCTTTGAGACGAACGTGTTCGTCTCGTGCCCGAACTGCGCCGTGATGAAGCTCACTGCCACACGCGTCCCCTACTGCCGTCGCTCCAGCGGGATCGCCTTGAACTCCCGCGTCAACGCCTCGACCGACGCCTCGGTGGCGAACCTCTCGAGGCTGGACGCGCCCACGAAGCCGACCGCGTCCGTGTGCTCGTTGATGTACGCCGCGTCGGCGGGAGTCGCGACCGGGCCGCCGTGCGAGAGGAACAGCGTGTCTGAACTGACGGCGCGTCCAGCGTCGATGACGATCTGCACGAGTTCGGCTGCGTCGTCAAGCGACATCGCGGTGCCGACGCCGATCGACCCGCCAACGGTCGTAGAGCAGTGCGCGATGATGACGTCGGCACCCGCCTCCGCCATCGCCCGCGACTCCTCGGCGTTGAAGACGTAGACTATCGTGAACAACCCCATCTCGCGCGCCGTGCGGATCATGTCGACTTCCTTGTAGAAGCCCATCCCCGTCTCTTCCAGCGTCACGCGGAAATGCCCGTCAATCACCCCAACGGTCGGGAAGTTGTTCACCCCGGAGAACCCCATCGCCTCGACCTGCCGGAGGAAATGCCACATCCGCCGCGTGGGATCGGTGCCGTTGACGCCCGCGATGACGGGGATGTCCTGAACCACCGGCAACACTTCGCGCTCGCCCATCTCCATCACGATCTGGTTCGCGTCACCGTACGCCAGCAGCCCGGCGCACGACCCGAACCCCGACATGCGGAACCTGCCGGAGTTGTAGATGATGATGAGGTCCGCGCCTCCGCGCTCGATGAACTTCGCGGATATCCCCGTGCCGGCCCCCGCGGCGATTATCGGTCGTCCCTCGTCCAGCGTCCGGCGCAGACGCGCGAGCACCTCGTCGCGGGTGTGTGGATTCGGCATGTCGCGTCCCTTCTGTGTCCCCGGAATGGCCGCCGCGAGTCTAGCATCCGGGACCTGGCGACTCAACGGAAACCGCCGCTGCGGCGCCCCACGCGCGAGGGCAGCCGTCTCCTGCTGAGCGCGGCCCGGACGTTTGCGCGCCGGCCGCGCGTGCGTCATAATGACGCCCCTTACCCTCCCGGACCTTCGTGCTACCTGGAGACCCTGGCAATGGCAGTGAACGTCGCGATAGCGGGCTGCGGCGGCATGGCGAACGGGCACCTACGCTCGTACATCCAGATAAAAGAGACCGTCCCCGAGAAGATCGACATCGTCGCCATGTGCGACCCGGTAGTGGAGAGCGCCGAGAAGTTCGCCGCCCAGATCGAGGAAGCCTTCGGCATGAAACCGGCCGTCTACGCCGACATCGACGAGATGCTGGCGAAGGAGGACCTCGACGGCGTCGACATCTGTTCGCCGCATGGTTACCACCACGTCAACGCCATCAAGTGCATGCAGGCGGGCGCGAACGTCATCGTCGAGAAGCCCATCGGCGTGACCGTCAAGGCGACCCACGCGATCATGGACCCCTCCAAGAGGACGGGCAAGATCGCCGCCACTGCGGAGCAGATTCGCCGAATGCCGAGTCGCCGCGCGTCGAAGTGGCTCATGGACAAGGGCATGATCGGCGAGATGCGCATGTTCTTCGCCCAGCACGCCAGCTGGACCGATCACGCTCCCGAGGACCGTTGGCATTGGCGGCTCGACCTCGCCCTCGGTGGCGGCGGCATGGTAATGGACAGCGGCGCGCACTTCTGCGACACCATTCGCTACCTTTACGGCGACCCGGATACGGTCTACGCCCGCGTCGACAAGCTCGAAACGCGCATGGTCACGAAGGGCGACGAGATCGTGCAGAGCGCCCACGAGGACATGTGGGCCGCGACCATCAACTTCAGGAGCGGCGTCACCGGGCTTTGGACTTGCACCAACGCCGCGCCGGGCTACAGCTTCAACCGCGCCGTGCACTACGGCAGCGAGGGGTGCCTGCTAGACGATGGCGACATCTTCCACGGCCCGTTCGACGGCGCGAAGGTGATACTGAAGGACGGCACGGAATACCCGATGTCCGAAATCGTGGCCGACTACAAGGCGAGTCTCGGCCGGGACGAGACAGAGCGCCTCTTCCCCCACGGATTCGAGGACGGAGTCTTGCTCGAATGCTATGACTTCGTCGACGCCATCGAGAACGGCCGCGACGTCGAAATCCCCGCCGAGCTGGGTCTGCGCGCGAAGTCCATCTGCGAGGCGATTTACGAGTCGGGCGCCATTGGCGAAGCCGTCGACTTCGATGAGGTGGTCGCCGGCGACATAGAGGTCTACCAGAAGCCCATCAACGAACACTGGGGTCTGTAATCCACTGATGACCTACACGAACTCCTACGATCTGCTGCACGACGCCGTCGCGCTTCGCGAACGCGCGGAGCGCGACGGCTATCTGTTCTTCACGGGCCTGGTCGACGCAACGGCCCTGTGGGCGTTGCGCCGCCGGTTTGAGGCGATGCTGGAACGTCATCGCTGGATCGACGAAGGCACAGCGCCTGCCGAGCTACTCACGACGAAGGACGCCGTTGTCGAGGGCATGCCGGAGTTCATCCCCGTCCTCGAGGAGTTCCAGCGGCTGGAGGAGTTCCATGCCCTTGCGCACGATCCCGGCGTGACGGGTATGCTCGGGCGTCTCTTCGGTGACACGGTGCTGGTCCACCCTCGCAACATCGGCAGGATCGTGTTCCCGACTACGCCTACGACGCCGCCGCACCAGGACTACGTGCACATACAGGGCACGCCCGACGTGTGGACGGCGTGGATACCGCTGGGCGACTGTCCCCGCGCGCTTGGGGGTATCCGCGTGCTGGTCGGCTCGCACCGTGAGGGTGTCTATCCCGTCCAGAGGATGTCCGGCGCCGGTGGCGTCGGGGTGCGCACCGAGGGCATGTCCGGCGACTGGGTGGAGGGCGACCTGGCCGCGGGCGACGCGCTGTTCTTCCACAGTCAGACGATTCACGAAGGGCTCCCGAACACGACCGACCGGTTCCGCCTGTCCGTCGACTACAGGTACCAGGCCATCTCCAAGCCGGTGACGGAGGCATCGCTGCTTCCCCACTTCAACCGGTTCGCGTGGGACTGGGTGTACGAGGGCTGGCAGTCGTCCGAGCTACAGTACTACTGGCGCGAGTTCGATCTGCAGCTGGCGCCCTTCTCACGAGACGTGTACCGCTTTGTGGAGGACGGGGCCACACGCCCCGTCAGCGTCGATCTCTGACGCCGGTTCGGTGATGGATCTTCCTCCGGGGTGTCCCGCCAACATGCGCCGCTACGCCGCCGACGCTCGCCGGCCTGGAGCCGGGCCGGGCGACGCCCAGCCTGGCCTGTGGGAGGCGCTTCGAACCGTGGCCCGCCGACTCCAGGCTGATGCATTTCGTTGACACGCGGCCCGCCGCCGGATATAGTCATGGCCTGGCATGAGGCTGGGAAGGGACGCCTGTGGTAACTGCGGGAACGCGCACGGAACGCGTGGCCATCATCGGCCTCGACTGCGCGACCCCCGAGCTTCTGTTCCACGAGTGGCTGCACGAACTCCCGAACATCCGTGCCCTGATGTCCAGGGGCGTCCACGGCGAACTCGCCAGCATCGTTCCACCGATTACGGTTCCCGCCTGGATGTCGATGATGACAAGCCAGGATCCGGGTAGCCTGGGCATCTACGGCTTCCGGAACCGGCGGGACCATTCCTACGGTGGGCTGTTCTTTGCCTCCGCGGCATCCGTGAAGCATCCGACGCTCTGGGACGTCGTAGGCCGCGCCCGACGCGACAGCATCGTCATCGGCGTGCCCCCCACTTATCCGCCAAACGCGATCCGCGGCGCCCTGGTGTCCTGCTTCCTGACGCCGGACACGAACCGCCCCTTCACCTACCCGACGTCCTTGGGCGCCGAGATCCACGGCGTTGCCGACGGCTACATGCTCGATGTGGCCGGGTTCCGTCGACTTGACCGGTCCAGGCTCCTCACGCAGCTCCACGCCATGACCGAGAAACGCTTCCGCGCCGCGAGGCATCTCGTCGAGACCAAGCCATGGGACCTGTTCGCCATGGTCGAAATCGGCGTCGACCGCCTCCACCATGCGTTCTGGCGCTATTGGGACAAGTCACACCGGCTACACGAACCCGACAGTCCATTCGCCTCCGCGATGCGCGACTACTACGTGGCTCTCGACGGGCACGTCGGCGGGCTGATCGACGCTCTCGGTGAGGACACCACCGTGTTCGTCGTGTCCGACCACGGCGCCAAGCGCATGGACGGCGGCATCTGCATTAACGAGTGGCTCATCGCCAACGGCTACCTGACGCTGCTCGAAACGCCCACCGAACGCACGCGCCTGCGGCCGGACATGGTCGACTGGCCAAACACCCGCGCGTGGGGAGACGGCGGCTACTACGGCCGCGTATTCATCAATGTGGCCGGTCGGGAGCCCGAGGGCAGCGTGGCCCCCGAAGCGGCCGACGCGCTCCTGGACGAGCTCATCCACGGCCTCGAGTCCCTCGGCGACGAGCGCGGGCGTCCTATCGGCACGCGGGTCCACAGGCCGCGCGACCTGTACGCGCGCGTCGAAGGGATTGCGCCCGACCTGATCGCCCTGTTCGGCGGGCTCCACTGGCGTTCACTCGGAGGGGTCGGCGGCGGAGAGATACACGCGTTCGAGAACGACACCGGCCCCGACGACGCCAACCACGCGGAGAATGGCGTCCTGATCGCGGCCGGGCCCGGCATCGGCGCTCAGCCCGAGCCCATCGTGGGGATGTCTCTGCTGGATGTCGCGCCGACCGTCCTTGACCTGTATGGTTTCGAGCCGCTGCCCGAGCATCAGGGGTCGAGCCTCGTCGGTCGGTTCGACACGGGCGAAGCGTTCACCGCGCTCGACGAGGAGAAGATCGCCGAGCGTCTCGAAGAACTCGGTTACCTCTAGCCGCCGCCTCCGAGAGATTGGATCCGCGCATGGCATCTATCGGCGTAGGCGTTCTGAGCCTCGCGCACGGGCATATACAGTCGTATTGCGGGGAGATACAGGGCTTCGGCGACGCGGACGTCATATCCTGCTGGGACGACGACGAGACACGTGGACGCGCCGCCGCCGAGAGGTACGGCATGGCGTACGTCGCCGACCCGCGCGCCGTCGTCGAGGACGACCGCGTGCACGCCGTCATGATCGGCGTCGAGACGAACCGGCATGCCGAGATGGTTCGCCTTGCGGCACACGCCGGGAAGCACATCCTGCTGCAGAAGCCCATGGCCCTGACGCTCGACGACTGCGACCAGATCATCGGCGATGTCGATGCCGCTGGCGTGCTGTTCTCGATGGGCTACCAAATGCGCCAGGACCCGATGAACCAGAAGATCAAGGCGCTCATCGACGACGGCACGCTCGGGCGAATCGGCATCGTCCGCCGCAGGCACTGTCTCAACATGCTCTTCAGCGAGGCGTTCCACAGTAGCTGGCACGTCGACCCCGAGAAGAACATGGGCATGTGGATGGACGATGCATCGCACGCCGCGGACTTCCTGCTGTGGTTGCTCGGAAAGCCGCTCAGCGTGATGGCGGAGATCGACAGCATCCTAACGGACGTCGTCCACGACGAAACGGGCTGCGCGATATACCGCTTCGGGGGCGGCCCAATGGCGATCCTGCTGAACTCGTCGGCCGTGTGGGCGGGCGAGAACACGACCGAGGTGTACGGTGACCGTGGCGTCGTAATCCAGAACCACGACGACGGCCCATCCACCGGCACGACGGGCATCCCCCATCCGATCGGTCTCAAGCTCTTCCGTAGCGAAGCGCAGCAGGACGGGTGG
>NYZG01000424.1 GCA_002687025.1 Candidatus Poribacteria bacterium | reverse complement strand
GATCCTGTCGCGGGCCGGGCTCGAGGATCTGAACACCAAGAGCGCGTTCCTGCACATGATCGGGGACACGCTGTCGTCGGTGGCGATCGTCGCGGGCGGCGCGCTCATCTACTTCACGGGATGGCGGCTCGTCGATCCGATCCTGAGCCTTGTCGTGGCGTTCGTGATCGGACGTTGGTCCTGGGGGCTCCTACGCGACTCCACGCTCATCCTCATGGAGCGTAAGCCCGCGCACGTGGACCTTGGCGAGATCGAGGAGAAACTCCTGGAGGAAATCCCCGAGGTGCGCGCGGTGCACGACCTGCATGTCTGGGAGATAACGTCGCAGTTCGTGTGCCTGTCGGCCCACGTCATCGTCGACGACATGCCGGTGAGAGCGACGCAGGCCATCCGCGACAGCGTGAACCACGTGCTCGAACACGACTTCGGCATCGGCCACGCGGTGATACAGGTCGAGTGCTAGGGCTGCTACAGCCGTTCAGACATGCTAGTTATTGCGTACGCGGCATTGCCACCGCTCGCACGCACACTGGGCCAGGAGGCCGGCGAATGAACCAGGGATTCGTCATGCTGTTCTTGCTGTTCGGCACGGGCCTGGCCATCGCTGTCGCAGGCATGGTCCACGACCTGATCTCGAAGAAGCACGGCCTCGTGAAGGGCGCCAACGAGAGCCAGTTGAAGGAGATTCGCGCGCTGTTGGAATCGCTGGACGATCGCGTCGCGCGCATCGAGGAGAACCAGGCCGAACAGCTCCTCGACGGCTACCGGTCGGATCAGGAGCGATTGCCGCGCGCGTAGTGGGTTCGCGCCGGCTCTACGGCATGGACTGCCGCATGTAGGCGCACGCCAACTCCGCCTGCTCCAGCGCGTACCCCAACCCCGCGTGCCGATGCCCGATCAGCACGGGGCTGCACAGCTCATATCCCACGTGCCCGTCGTACCCGGTGATCTCCTTGGCCGCCTTGAGGAAGGCGGGATAGTCACACGCGGCGGGATGCGCGCGGCTCCCAACCTGATGGATGCGGCCGTCGTCGTCGCGCTCGAACCGGCCGCCGAAGTGGCTGTGTACGAGCAGGTCGCCCGTGGCCGCGATCGCCTCGCGGTAGTACGCGTCGGTGTGCTGTTGCATGAGTGGCGCGTCCAGGCATGCCTTCAGCGCTGGCGAGTTCGCCTCCTCGATGAACTGCAGCATGTGTTCCCAGTGCGACGTGATCGGCGTGTGGTTCTGCAGGGCGAGCGTGACGCCGTAGTCCTGCGCCATGCGACTCACCTCGACGAGGCATTCGCGCACGTACTCCCACCGCTCCAGGGCCGTCGTACCGGGGTATCGGTGCTCGAGCTGGTAGCGCGCCACGTCGTACGTGATGCAGCCGTCGCGACGCGTGACGCCCGACCACGCCGCAAAGACGCGCACGATCGGCGCGCCGATGTCCGCGGCGAGGCGGATAAGCTCGCGCACCATTAGCATCTCGTTTTCGCGGTGCTCTTCGACGGGGCTGGAGAAGTCGTTGTACGCCGCCACGCACGACAGTTCCAGGCCGTGATCGTCGGCTGCCCCGCGTATCGCGGCCCGCGCCGCGCCATCAAGGTCCAACGGCGACCCGTGCGGCCGCTTGCCTTCGAGTTCGATGCCGTCATAGCCCCACGCCTTGGCCTTGGGGAAGATGTCGAGTAGCGGCACCGCGTCGCCGCGGTAGTAGCCGCCGCTCAGCGTGATCGTATAGAGACTGACTTTCATCTCAACCACTCCTTGACGCCGTCTTGCTCAGGCGATACGGCGCGAGGAGGTCGTCGAGGATGGCGTTCTCGGCGTCTTCCCCGTCTCCATGCTCGCGGACGTAACCCCGGCTGAACTCCTTGAACTCGTCCAACGTGACGGCTCGATGCTCCACCGCCGACAGATACGCCGCGCCGATCGCCGCGATGATGTCGGCGCCGAATTCGATGTCGAACTCCGGCGGGATGTCTTGTGCTACGCAGTCGACGCACGTCTCGATTTCTTCGCGAACCGAGATCGTCTCGCCGGGATACTCACGCAGCGGGACGCGCGTCTCGCCGCCGTCCCATTTGAGAATGCGAATCTCACCCGAGCCGGTGGCGTCTATGACGCCGTTTTCTCCCGCGATGCGCAGGTAGCCGTCCCCTTGCCCGCCGCCTTTGCTCTCGTGCAGCCCGATCTCGCCGCCGCACCACGTGGATTCCATGAAGACCGTTGTCCACGCGCCGGTGGCGGGGTCTTCGAACAGGAAGCGCACGTGCGCGTCATCGTCCACCTCCATGACGAACGGGTCGCCCTCGAGCAGACGATGCCGATGCCTCACACCGATGCGGACGGCCTCCACCCGCGCCACGCGAAGGTGTGTCCCCAGCATGTGCCACACGCCCGCCAGGCCGTGGGAACCGTAGTCCATGAGACAGCCGCCGCCGTTCTCGACGGCGCTCGCCTGCGACTTCAGCACGCTCGTCGCGTCGAGCCGCGACCCACGTATGAGCGACACGTTGTCGACGCTGCCGATGGCGCCATCCGCGAGCAGATCGTGGAGGACGCGGTACTTCGGGTCGAAGATGTTGTCATCGTTGAGCTGGCAGTGCACGCCCGGGGTATCCGCGATCACCCGCGCCCCGCGGTCGGCCTCGATCCACGTGCGCGCCATCGGCTTCTCGACCATGCTGTGCACGCCGCGCTCCGCCGCCGCGATAACAGTCGGCATGCGTCCGCGCGCAGTCGTACACACGTCCACGATGTCAACGTGGTCGAGCAGCTCGTCGAGCGAGCCGCAGACGCGAAGCTCGCCGATGTTGTCGCGGGCGGCTTCCGCATGGGCGGGGGCCGCGCTGGCGTGTATCTGTAGCGCCTCGCGGTACTTCTCGCAGGCCGCCTCGGCCCGGTCGCGGTCCGGGTCGTAGAACGCCGTCAGGCGCGCCTTCTCGAGAAGGTCGGGGTACGCCCGCAGATGCGCCCACTGGAAGATGCGCCCCGTGCCGACGCCACCCACGCGGAGAGGCGCGCGTCCCGGTTGGTCGCCCTGCGGGTTGGCATGTTGCGGCATGGTCGGTCCCTTCAACGTCTTGCGCGTCTGCCGTCAGTCTATGTGGCGCGACGCCGGCCCGCAAATCCTCGCCCAGGCCGCGACGGCGCCACGTCTACTCCAATGCGTTGAGCTCCAACGGGTCTTTCCGTCCCGTCGGGATGTCGCCCACGACGATCGTCGCAACGTCTATGGCCCACTCGTGGGTGGGGAAGTCGATCGTGAGCGATTCCGCCAACCGACGCAGCGTCTCCGGCGAGTCGCCCGCGGCGACCGAATATACGTCCTTCGCCATCAGCGCCGCCAGGTCGATGCCACCCAGGTCTACGGGCGACGTGGTGACAATCGCCTTCACGATTTCGATGCCCGGCGGCCCGTACGCGCGCATCTCCCAGGCGGGGCCCGGGACTGTGACGGTCTCACCCGCCTTGACCTCGTTGCCCTGCACGAAGCCGTTTGGGTAGAGGACGTTGAGCGACCCGTCGGTGGACAGGTTCAGGAGGATCAGGTAGCAGTCCGAGCTTGGCGTCAGCGTCAGCGTGAGCGTGTCGCCGATGCGGAGCCTACGCGGAGCCTCCAGCCCAAGCCGCAACGGCGAGTGCGGGTTGTCCAGCGTCGCGATGGCCTTCCGCGCGGCCGCCTCGGCGATCGTCGGAGACAGGCGCGAGGCGATCGCGGCGGCGGCGGCGTCGAGGGTGTGCTCCGTCGCCTCGGAGAATCGCAGAGCGATGCTGTCCGCTCCCGCGTTCGGGTTCACGTAGCGTGCGAGCAGGTCGATGGCGTGCGCAGTTACGTTCGTCGCGCCCACAATGACGACGCCGTCTGGCGGCTGATCTTCCGATGCCAAGCGCACGTGAGACTCACCGGAGAGTTCCGACGCCAGGACCTGTGCCAGGCGCGCCACGCGTGGGTCGGACGATGTCTGCTCGATACGCAGCATCAGTTCGGACGGCCCTTTCATCGGCGGACGCCTGGCCGGCGCGGACCGCGCGCCTGGAACAGCCGCTGGGAACGCGCGGCGCATCCCCCGATCCCCCACGAGACTCGCCTCCTGAGCGTACGCATTCTCGCGCATCCTGGCGGCGGCGTGCGTGACCAGTTCGTAGGGCGTCACCGACCCATTTCCGTCGGCGTCCGCCGTGCCGGTGAGGGCCCTCACGAGGTGACGGGTCAGCACCCCACCCCGAAGCGTCGCGGACTCCAGCGCGGCGTGGGGGCTCGGCTCCGAGAGGATCAGCGTCGCGTTGGCGGGTAGTGACTCGCCCCGCAGAACGGCAGACGGGCCGCCCACGGACTTGACGCGATGCGGGGCGTACGACGACGGATCGGAAGACGCCACGAATCCGCAGTCGAGGACGATGAGCGCTTCGCCCGCGTCGGCGGCCCGAGTCGCCAACTCGACCACGGAGATCGCCGGGCGCCCATCGGACGGGTCCCAGTCCCAGGGAAAGATGGCGAGCGCGCGCTCGCCGTCCGCGTCAGGCGCCGTCCCGCCGTGTCCGCTGAAGTAGACCAGAAGCTGATCGCCGGGAGCCGTTTCCGACGCGCGGTCGGTAACGCCGCGGAGGATGCCTTCGCGCGTCGCGGCCGCGCCGACGAGAAGGGACATGCTCGCGGACGCCACGCCCAATCTCCCGAGCGTGTCGCGCACGAGCGAGGCGTCGCTCTCGGCATACTTCAGGCTGGCGATTTCGGCCGACCCGAGGTCGTTCACGCCGATGAATACGGCCCGCCAGCGCGCGGACGCGGGCGTGACGATGGCAACGGCAAGGAGCAGAAGCGGTAGAAGACGGCCCATGAGGTCTGTCCTCCTCTGCGTAGTCAAACCCCTGCGTAGTCTACCAGCCCCGAGCATCCTACAAAACTGCCCTGGCGAAGCCATGCGTGCAGACGCCCCGCATGCTAGGGTGCCTGGGGAGCCGCGCGACGGACTGACACGCCACGTCCACGCGGGCACATCCAACGCCGCTTGCCCGGGCCGGCGCCACACGACAGGAGCGCTCATGAGGCCGTCTCTCAACCGCCTACTAGCCTTCTGTCTCGCGTTGTCCATGGCGCGGCTTTGCGGCGCCGCCACCGTGCGCGAGCGCACCGGCCCGCTCATCGCCAAGCATCGCATGGGAACGTTGACCGTGCGGACACGGCCGGGAGCCCATGTCCGCGTGACGCAGTTGCGCCATGAGTTCCAGTTCGGCGCGGCGCTCAACGCTCGGGCGCTTGTCGACGACGCCATCGCCGAGGCCGATAGGGAGGCGTACCTCGGCATTGCGCGAACCCACTTCAACGCGGCCGTGCCCGAGAACTCCCTCAAGTGGCGGAAGACGAACCCAGACGGCCCAGCCCCGGAATACGCCCCAGCCGATGCCCTCGTCGATTGGTGCGTAGAGAACGGCCTCGCCCTGCGCGGCCACGCGGTGTTCTGGGGACGGCCGATGAACAACCCGGACTGGGTCGTCGCCTTGTCTTCTCATGAGCTGCGGGCGGCCTTGGAGACGCGCGGCCGCGGCGTGACCGCGCGCTACCGCGACCGAATCCCCGAGTGGGACCTCAACAACGAGATGCTTCGCGAGAACATGTACGCCGACACGCTGGGAGACGGCATCACCGGCGAGATGTTCGCGTGGGCACGGGACGGATCGCCCGAAGCCGCGCTCTACGTCAACGACTTCAACATCCTGAACAGCATAGAGATGGATGTCGAGGCCGGCGGCTACCAATTCTCCATGCGGGCCGATGATCTCGACCGGTACATCGCGCAGATCCGCAGTCTGCTCGCGGACGGTGTGCCGGTGGCCGGCATCGGGGTCCAGGCGCACATGTTCGCCAGCGTCGACATCGAGCGTGTGCACGTGGCGCTTCATCGCCTCGGCGAGCTCGGCCTGCCCATCAAGATCACGGAGTTCGACACGCCTGGCATCATGGACGAGGGAGAGCGGGCCGAGGCTGTGGACGCGTTCTACCGTACGTGCTTCGCCGACCCGGCGGTCGAGGGGATCTACATGTGGGGGTTCTGGGAGGGGTTGCACTGGAGCCCCCATGCGGCCCTCTGGACGGCCGACTGG
>NYZG01000423.1 GCA_002687025.1 Candidatus Poribacteria bacterium | reverse complement strand
GGGCGCCCACGTCTCGTAAAGCAGATCGCCCTGCACGATCGTCACCTCCGCATCGTCCGTCGTTAGGTCGACGCGCACGTTTCGCGCCTCCTCGGAGCCGACATGGAGCAGTCGGAGACGGGGCAATACACGCTCCCCGGCCTCCGCCTGACCGTCGCGATCTCCTCCTGGTTGGGGGTCGAACACCCAGGAGCTCCGCGGAGCGAACTCGACCGCGCGATATACGATCGGTAGCACGACGGCGAATTGCCACGGGCCGGCGTGGGCAGTTGTGACCGTCGCCGTGAACGTCACGTCGTGTGGTTGCGCGTCGTTCCGAACTTCGACCGTGAATCCTGTGTTGTTTCTGCCGATCCCGGCCGGCCATCCCTCATATGTGATCCGATCGTCCACCACCGAGACGTCGGGGTCGTCCGTAGCCAGCGTGACCACGGCCCCGAACGCATCGTCGGCGCCGGTGTTGCGCAGTCGCACGCGGGGGAAGGCGGTCTCGCCGGGACTCAGCGCTCCGTCACGATTCCCCAAGGGCCGAGGGTCGAACAGCCAGGACGATTCCAACGTGAACGCGGCTTCGGGTGGCGCGATCGTGAACGTCAGGGCGAACTCCCACGGCCCCCCGCCGTCCGCGGTGACCGTGACGGTCGCCGCGAAGTCGTGGGGCGCCGCATCCGGCGATATGTCCAGGGCCAGGCCGCTATTCCTCGCTTCTCCCGTCGGCCACGTCGCATGGTCCGCATCCCCGTCCACGACCGCTACGTGTGGATCGGCCGTCATCAATCGCACGGCCACGTTCGTCGCCTGTGCCGAACCGACGTTCCTCAGCCGGACCCGTGGCAGCACGCGTTCGCCCGGGACGGCGCGTCCGTCGCGATTCCCGCCCGGCGCGGGGTCGAACAGCCACGCGCTACGCAGTTCAAACTCCGGCGCCGGAGCCACGACGGGGATCAGCACGCTGAAATGCCACGGATCGACGCCCTCCACGGTGACGGAGATGACTACCGGCACGTCGTGTGTGTGGGCCGTTGGCGTGATGTCCACGAGGAACACCGTGTCGCGCGCCTCGCCGGCCGGCCAACTCGTGTGGATCGCCTCCGCCACCACGGGCGCGACATCCGTATCGAGCGCCCTGAGCGCGACGCGTACGCCGGCGCCATCCGTCGCCCCTTCGTTCAGGAGGCGCACGCCAACGCGGATTCGTTCGCCGGGCTCCGCTCGACCGTCGCCATCGCCGGCCGGGACGGGGTCGTCGATCCATCCGTCGGTCTTGGCAAAGGCGACCGGCGCCGCCTCAATGCGGAAGGCCACGATGAACGCCCACGGCCCGCCGTTGTCGGCAGTGAAGGTGGCCGTGGCCGCAACCAGGTGAGGGGCCGCCGTCGCCGCGATTGTGACGCGCCAGGCCACGCTGGTCGTCAGACCTGCCTGCCAGCGAGGAGACACGAGCACGGACTCAGGGAGGTCGATGTCCGGGTCGTCGGTGGTCAGTGCCATCGTCAAGTTCTGGGCATCGTCGCCACCTGCGTTTTGCAGCCGCAGGCGCACATGCAGGCTTTCTCCTGGGCTCGCCACGCCGTCGCCGTTCGCGCCCTGGTCCTCAACCGATGCGCTCCTCGCGACGAACTCAGGCGCAACGGCAGCCATACCCGCGATGCCGCCATCTGCCGGCTCGATTCGGTAGACGCTCGCGGCGTGAGCGGCCCCCGCGACCACCGTGAACGCCACCAGAACCCGTGCCAACCGACGCCCACGTCTATCACACACGCTCCAGCCTCCCTCACCGCTACTTGCGGACGATCATACGACGCATCTCGCGATGCCTGCCCGCGCGCAGTTCGTACATGTACATCCCGCTGGACACGCGCTCTCCGAAGTCGTTGCGACCGTCCCAATACGCCGCAATGCTTCTGCCTCGATACGTCCCAGGCGCCAGGCGACCGAGATCGAGACGGCGGACGACCACGCCCCGCGCGTCGTACACGCTCACCGTGACCTCGGCCGCGTCGGACAGATCGAAGGGAATCCATGTCTCTGGGTTGAAGGGGTTCGGGTAGTTCGCGAGGAGCGCCGTGACGACGGCCTCCGGCGCCACGATGGGGATGGTCACCGCGAATTGCCACGGGCCGACATCATCCGCCGTCACGCTCAGGACGGCCTGTACGGCATGCGATGTCGCGTCCGGCGCGATGTCGATGATGAACCCGTTGTTGTTGCGCGCCTCGCCTACGGGCCACTCGTCGTGGCTAGCGATGCCGTCTACCACGGTGACGTCGTCGTCGACGATGGAAAGCACCGCCTGTACGCTGCTTGCGGCGCCGTCGCCGACGTTCCTGATCCTGACGCGCGGGAAAACGCGTTCGCCGGGGCTTGCCTGCCCGTCGTGGTTTGCGCCCGGTTGGGGATCCCACACCCACGCGTTGCGTAGCGCGAATTCCGGCGCCTTCGGCGGTAACGCGGTGATGGTGAACGTGAACGCGAACCCCACCGGCTCCCCGTGATCCGCCGTGACGGTCACATTGATCGTGACTTGGTGAGCGGTGGCGTCCTCAGCAATCAGGAGCGCGAACCCGGCCACGATCCGTCTGCTCTGTTGGCCGGAGACGGGCCATGTCGAGCGCGTAGTCACACCGTCCACGACTGTGACATCTGGATCGTCGGTGGTCAGTTCGACCACAACGCCGATTGAGGGAACGCGGCTGCCGTTATCGAGTCGCAGGGATGGGCCTATCGTCTCGCCTGGATTGACGGCCCTATCGTCGACGCCGCCAGCCACAGGCTTCCTTATCCACGTATTGGTCAGCCAAAACGCGATCGATCGTCTGATGGCGACGTCGAACTCGAACTGCCACAGGCCGCCGGCCTCTGTCGTCACACTCACCACCAATCTGGCGGCATGCGGGAGCGCATCGGTCGACGCCCTGATGGTCACATCGCCACTGTCCCGCGTGTCGCCCGGGAGCCAGGTCGAGTGCGTTACCTGTGCCTTGGTAACGCTAACATCCGGGTCGGCGCTCGCGAGAGTCATACGCACGTTTTCCAGTGTCGCGGTTCCGACATGCCGCAGTCGGATACCGGCGTACTTGGCGCTTCCCGCCTCTATACGGACGGCGCCAAGACCTTGCAGCGCGAAGCCAGCGGCCGGCCCAGCGATGGGCAGCGTGAAAGCCACGTCCCACGGCCCGCCGTTGTCGGCGGTGATCGTTGCGCGGAGAGTGACGTCGTGCACTGCCGCGTCCGGCGCGACATCCAAGACGAAGCCGCTGTTACGCGCTTCGCCGGGCGCCCACGCCTCGTACACCACGTCGCCCTGCACGACCGTGACGGCCGCATCGTCCGTTGTTAGAGAGACGCGGACGTTCCGCGCCTCTTCCGAGCCTACGTGGAGCAACCTGAGCCGAGGCCGCACACGTTCGCCGGCCTCAGCCTGGCCGTCGCGATCGCCTTCGGGATCGAACACCCACGAGCTTCGGCGAACGAATTCCACGGCCCGGTACGCGATGGGTATGTCGACGGAGAACTGCGACGTGACCCCGTGCGATGTCGTAATCGTCACAAATGCCGACGCGTCGTGTGGCTGCGCGTCCCCTGCGATGTCGACGACAAAGCCGGTGTTGTTCACCGCCGAGAGCGAGTCCCATCGCTCGTACGTCATCTCTTCGGCCACCACCGTGACGTCTGGATCGCCCGATGTGAGGGCCACGGACACCCCGTAGGCGTCGTCGGGCCCTTCGTTCCACACGCGCACACGCAGCAGGACGCGCTCGCCCGGGCTTGCGGCGCTGTCCCGGTTCCCACCCGGTCGCGGATCGAAGACCCACGAGCGCACTAACCCGAACGAGACATCGGGCGCACCGATCATGAAGGGAACGTCGAACTCCCATGGTCCACCCTCGTCGGCGGTGACGCGTACGGTCGCCGTGAAGTCGTGTGGCGTGGCGTCGTGCGCTATCTCGAACACAGGGCCGCCGTTGTTGCGCGCCTCTCCCGCGGGCCACGCCTCGTAGGCCACGAGGTCGCGGAGCACCGTGACGTCGGGGTCGTCGACAGACATCGTCACCTCGACGCTGCGCGCGTCGGCTGGGGCGACGTTCCTCAGACGAACGCGGGGCCGGATGCGCTCACCGGGAACGGCGCGCCCGTCTCGATTCCCGCCCGGCGCCGGGTCGAATATCCACGCCTTCGCAAGGACGAACTCAGGCGACGGCACGACCACCGGAACCACGGAGCTGAACTGCCACGGCCCCCACGCGTCCGCGCTCACGTGGAAGATGAGAGATAGGTCCGGCGCGGTGAACTCGCCGTCGATGTCGATCACGAAGCCTGTCTCGCGCGTCTCTCCGGCCGGCCACTCCGCGTGCGTGGCTTCACCGGCCAGGATCGCCACGTGTGAATCCAGGACGGCGACGCTTACGCGCGCGTTCGTCGCGGCTTCGGAACCGTCGTTGCGTAGCACCACCTGCACGAACAGACGTTCCCCCGGCTCGGCGATGCCGTCGCCGTCCCCAGTGGGAACGGGATCCGTGACGGTCGTGTCATCGCGCGAGAAGCGCACCGTCGGCGCGACGATGGGGAAGGTCAGGATGAAGCGCCACGGGCCGCCGTTACTCGCCGTTACCGTGATAGTGCTGACGACATCTCCCGAATCCGCCGTCGGTGAGATACGCGACGAGATGCTGAGCATGTAGATATCGCCGGGCGACCACGTGAACGCGCCTCCATTCACATCCCTGAACTCCACACGCGAGTCATCGCTGGCCACAGTTCGCCAGACATTGCGGGCCTCGCCGGCGCCACTGTTCCGCAGCGCGAACCATACCTGCGCCGTTTCTCCGGGGTTGGCGACGCCGTCTCCGTTTCCGATGTAGTCGTCGACGTAACCGGGAGTCGCCACGAAGTCCGGCCCCACCACCGCAAGACCGGCCATGCCCGTGTTGAGAGCCTCAATGCGCACCTGCGCGAATGACAGCAGCGGCAGCAGCGCCATCGCCGACCACACGGACATCAGGCAAGCGCGTCGTCGCATATTCCACACCCCCAGCGGTTCGCGGTCTTTGGCATGCCGCCCGGACGCAGCCATGCGGCGAGGCCCACACGTCGGCCTGCCGGGCACGCACACCCCTACACGCGCTCAGGAAGGGAGCGCGGAGGGAGAATCCGACCGTGCGCGTTCTGACGAGTCAACTGAACGGCAAAACGAGGGAGGACGCGACGACAGGCGTGCCGTCGGGCGGGCACATTTGCACTGATCCCTGTCACAACCACACGCGTCCGGCATCACGCGCGAACCGGCGGCGCGCCGATCCGCAGACGCCGTATGTCTCCGCCTGCCCAGACGGAAACATATCGTCTGCTACATGATAGGTAATGGGAGCGGCGGGCGAAAGGCCACCGGGCGGTGGCGTGCTGGCCGCAGACGGCATCGGTCACTGCGCGACGGCGGCGTCCGGCTCGATTACGGGGGCCTCGGCCTCGAAGAGACCGGGCGTCTCCTGTTCGAGCAGCAGGCGCAGGCGTCTCAGGTCGAACTGCGCCATATCCGCCCACGCCTCGGCGGCGTCGGCGAGCAGGAACTCACGCGCCTCGTCGTGCACTGGGACGGGGGCGCAAGAGTCGGCGCGCGCGTCCCGCCATGCCAGTTCGATCACGGCGCGGGCCAGGTCGCGATAGCGATCTCGGCGTTCTTCACGCGATATGTCACGAGAGGGCTGGGCGCTCATGGTGCGTAGCCTCTCTTCTCCCAGACGAAAACGGAATCCACTTGCTCAACCACGGGCGGTTCATTACGTGACAAACGCCGGTCCCGTAGAGGAGGGTTACGGCAATCGGAAATTAGACCACTCGGATTCGGTATTGCCACGGCGCATCGCGGCATGGGGAGAGAGTCTGCACGCGTCTCTCGGCGCGAGCGAGAATCGACGGTATAGCCCCGATTTATGGCGCTTTTTGTCGGACGATCGTGCGCTTCGTACCCATTACTAAGGGACGGACTAAACGCCCGCGACAACCGGTCGCAACGTCGTTCTTACGGAGGCATGCGCCATGCTCGTCGAGTGTCTCGTGATCGCCGCCGCAGTTGTCTATCCGTTGTGGCTTGTCCGCAACATGGGCGCTCTCGGGGCGT
>NYZG01000422.1 GCA_002687025.1 Candidatus Poribacteria bacterium | reverse complement strand
GCCGTGACGGCAACAACGAGGTGTACGTCGTCGACGCAACCGGAGAGAACCTGCGGAACGTCAGCGCGCACCCGGGGCTGGACAGTTCGCCGGCGTGGGCGCCAGACGGAAGGCATCTGGCGTTCGACTCCATGCGCGATGGCAACATGGAAGTCTACGCGGTGGACGTTGACGCCGGGGCGCCGGTGAACATGACGGACCACCCTCTGGCGGATGGCTCGCCCGCCTGGGCGCCCGACGGCTCCGCCCTGGCGTTCGCCTCCAATCGCGATGGGGACTGGGACATTCTCGCCATCGATGTGGACGTGGATGTCTACGTCGACGACGAGCCCGCCGAGGACTTGGTAGGCGATGTGAACGCAGATGGCGTGATCGACTTCGTCGACCTCGCGCTCATAGGCGCGGACCTCCGTGGCCACGGTCGCGGCCGTAGGCGCGGGCACGATCGGGACGGGAGCGGCGACGTGAACGAGGACGGCCGCGTGGACATCACGGACCTCGTCGTGGCCGCGGCGAGCTTTGGGCAATCCACCGACCAGACGGACACATCGGTCGCGATGCCGACCCGGCGGCACGCCAAGATGATCAAGCGGTGGTTGAAATCCGCCCGGCGAGCAGACGACGGTTCGGACGTGTTCCTCCGTGGCATTGGGACACTTGAGCAACTGCTCGCGATCGCCAAGCCGCCACGGGCCAAGCTCAGGCGGAACTTCCCGAACCCCTTCAACCCGGAGACATGGGTCCCCTTCGAGCTGTACGAGGACGCGGACGTCACCGTCGTGTTCTACGACGCGGGTGGACGAATGGTCCGACGCTTGGAACTGGGAGGCATGTCGGCCGGCGAGTACACGACTCGGGGTACCGCCGCCCACTGGGACGGACGCGACACGAACGGGGAGCCGGTAGGGAGCGGCGTGTATTTCGTCGAACTCAGGGCCGGCTCACATCGTGAGACGCGTCGGCTGGTCGTGCGGAAGTAGCACACGCCCGGGGCGCCGGCGGCGTGCGCCGTTCTCTGGATCGTCGCAACGGAGCACGGGAGGGTTGCATGAACCGCCACCTGGCATCTGACCGACCGCGCGTGGCCCTTGTGATAGCGATTGGGCTGACGACATCGGCCGCTATCATGGCGACAACCGCCTTCGCGGGCGCGCCGGTGTTCACCATCACTTCGCCGTCCGTCTCGGTACAGACCACGAGCGTCGATACGATGGCGCTCACGTTCTCGGCGACATCGTCGAGCTCGCCGGCGATCCTGCACCAAGCCTGGTCCATACAGGACGGTGAGACCGGGGCGACCGTCGCGGAGGCGGTCTTCAACGGTGGCAGTTTCTCGACGACGGTGACGCTCGACGCGGAGCCGAGGGGGAAGCCGTACACGCTCTACGTGGGCGGCGTGAACGCCGATACCTACGCCGTCGAGAGCATGACGATCGAGTGCACGCGGACGCTGCTGAAGGTTCTGGTCCTACAGGGCTACCCTAACGAACGCGAGTCGTCCAATCTCCCCAGCATAACGGGCGTCGGCATCTACACGTTCACCTACGAAACCGTGGACATCAACCCGAGCAACTTCGACGGTGACATGCGGGACGCGGACATCCTGTGGATGGCGGGCGCATCGTCTGGAGTGTTCAATGACTACTTCATGACCGCCGGCGAACAGACGGTGCTGGACTTCGTGGCGGGAGGAGGGGTGTGTTGGGTGTCGATGACCGATGACACCCCGCTGGATGGCGATGGCGATCAGGTCGGCGGGTGGATGCCGATCGATGACCACCCGATCACCGTGATCAACGAGGGCGATGTGGACGCCACGCCTACTGCGGCCGGAATCGCGTCGGGGCTGTTCAGCACGCCGAATACCGTGGACCTCGACGACCTCTTCTTGGACGATTTCTGGGTCAATCTTGACGCGTCGTGGACGATCCTGGCCACTCGGGATGACAGTGGTGAAGCGGCGGTCGAGTACCTGCCGTGGGGCGACGGCGTCTACCTTCACGTGTGCATGAATAGCTGGTCCGCGGCCGCGATAAGCGCGGCGTTGCCGCTCATGGAGAACGGGCTGACGTTCCTCACCGACTGGATCAACGCGCTGTAACGACCGCCACGCGAACTGCCCGCCACCGAGGTGGCGATGCGCGTCTCGGTGCCAGTCCACGCGCCGCCCGCGCCCTCCCAAACACACGTCCGGCGGCCGGCGAACACGACGATGTCGCTGTTCCGCGTCCGTACCGGCCCACGGTTGACGAATCGCGCCGCCGCTCCATCTGCCTACTGAGCTAGGTGGATTGGGATTGGGGGTATCCATGCCTGACAAGACGATCGAGGGTGGATGTGTCTGTGGAGCCGTGCGCTACACGCTGCGCGGCGAACCGGACTGGAAGACGGCGTGTCACTGCTACGCGTGCCGAATGACGCACGGCGCTCCGTGCATGGCGGGCATCAACTACGCGCGTGAGATGCTCCGCTTCGTCGAGGGAACGCCCGCGGAGTACCGCTACGTGCGGGACAGGGGGCCGGACCGCTCCTGGGGTCTGCGCACGTTCTGCGGCGACTGTGGCGCGCAGATCACGCACACGAACAACGACGAGCCGGACCTCCCGGACACGCGGGTCCACGTCAGCATTCTCACGCTGGACGATCCCGAAGCGTTCTCGCCGAGTTGGTGGCGCGGAGGGGAGGGCTACAAGCTCTCGTGGGTCGAAGTCCCTGGAAACACGTCGCGCGAGCCCGCCATCGAGCAACTCAAGGAGCCGCCGAAGTGGCGAGGCGAGTCCCGCGTGCCGCTCATCGGCCCGCGCGCGACGGGCACGCTGGGACTGATGCACCTGCCTCGCTTCTGGTGTGAGGCCGTCCTGGCGGCTAGCGGGGCTCTGCATCCTGACTACTACTACGACGACGGCCCGTTCGACAAGATCGTGTTTGGCGAACTGCGCCTGGACGCCCAAGAGGCGCTCGCGTACATCCGTAGCGACCTCCCGGACCTGCCGACGTTCGAGCGGTGGATCGTCGAGAAGATCGGCGGCCGCCCTGACGTTGAGGTCGTAGAGCGAATCAACGCCAGGCTTCGGGATCTCCAGGCCGACGACGGAACGCTGCGCGCCTTCCGCGAATTCAACGGCATTGACGACCACGCCTACATCCCGAACGCGGCAGCCCTGTACGACCTGGACGACTGGGGCGAGTTTCATCGCATCCTGACGTCCGGCAGCGCGTCGAACGACGAGGCCAGCGTCGTCACGGGTGGGTGTCACTGTGGGTCGGTGCGCTGGCGCGGAGGCGAGGCGCCGTCGTCGCGGCACATATGCCACTGCGAGACGTGTCGTCGCGGGGCCAGCGCCCCATACGTCGCATGGTTCTCCTTCCGCACGGATCGGTTCGAGTTCCTCAAGGGACGGACGGCGGCGTACCGCTACCGACGTGAGGACGGAAGCGGGGCGGAACGCGGGTTCTGTGCGCGATGTGGGTCGCTCCTCACCTACACGAACGACGACCACGAAGGCTCCGTCGACGTCACCATCTGCACGGCCGACGATCCCGACGCCTATCCGCCTGACTCGCACGAGTGGACATCCGAGAAGCTCTCCTGGGTCGAGCTGTGGGACCTGGGCGGCTAGCGGGGGCGAGCGTGTCTGGGGATGTCATCGGCCCCGTCGGCACGCGCCTACCCGACATGCATCCCGCCCCGCCGTTATACCGAAGGTCCATGCCGGAGTTCGGATGCACGTGCGAGGGAGCCATCTGTGAGCGACGCGCGTAGCCCTGTGAATCTCGGAGCGGCGGTGTCCGCCAAGCAGCTGTGTTCGGCGGTGTTCGTCGCCGGCCGGCATCCGCAGGAAGCCGTGCCCCACTGCGTACTGCCCGAGATCCGAGGAATCCACGAGCCGATGAGCTACGTCGTCGACAACATCGCCAAGACGGCGACCGTGACGCTCGGAAGCTTCACGCGTGTCGCGCGTTTTTGCGGGTCGCAGGGGTGCGTCATCATCCCCGAGGGCGCGGACGACGTGTGCTTCGACCCGGTCGACGTAGACACGTCTCTCCCGGCCGCAGATACCCAGCAATGGCCCATGGGCGACGTGGGGGCGGCCGCGGCCCCAGACGCAGACGTGGATGCCGCCGCGATCGAAGAAGCCGTGGAACTGGCGTTCCGTCATCCAGATGCAAAGACTGCCGCGTTCCTCGTAGCGCATCGGGGACGCATCATCGCCGAGAGATACGCCGATGGCTGCCACGCCGACGTGCAGCTCGAAAGCTGGTCGATGGGCAAGAGTCTCATCGCCACGCTTGTCGGGCTTCTCGTGGAGGATGGGTCCGTCGGCCTCGATGACCCCGCGCCTATCCCGGCGTGGCGCGGCGCCGATGACCCGCGCGCGGCGATCACCGTAGCCAACCTTTTGCACATGAGCAGCGGGCTGGAGTTCTCCGCTCAGGATGAACCGGACGGAGGCGATCACAGCTACGTCTACTCCGGCGCGGTCGATGTCTTCGACCTGGCGATCAGCCGACGGCTGGAGCATCCTCCGAACACCGTCTGCCGCTACCGCAACTGCGACCCGTTGGCGCTGGGCTACATCGTTCGACGGATCGTAGAGGGGCGGGGCGAGGAGTATCTCAGTTTCCCGCAGCGCGCCCTGTTCGACCGCGTCGGCATCCGAAAGATGGTCCCAGAGGTCGACCCGTTCGGGAACTTCATCATGACCGGATACATGTACGGCACGGCGCGGGCCTGGCTGCGCCTCGGCCTACTTTACCTGTGGGGCGGCGTGTGGGAGGGCGCGCGAATCCTGCCCGACGGGTGGTCGGATTTCGTGACGTCCCGCGCTCCGGCGGCTCCCAGCGGCGGCCGAGGGGCGATGTTCACGCTGCCCGGCGCGAGGGCGGGCCTTCCTCCAGACGCCTACGCGATGCGCGGCGCCGGCGACAACGACGTCTCCATCGTGCCGTCTCGCGACCTGGTCATCGTTCGCATGGGGCATCTCAGCGGGTGGACGCCCGAGGAGGCCTGCGTGCGGCCGAATGAAATCGTCGTGGCCGCGGCCCCGGCTGTGCAGGACGCGTAGGGAGCCGCCGCCGGAGGCTATGGAGCGGACATGTTCGGTCCGAACTCGACGGCCCTGGCTGTCGCCGGGACGTTACCCCACCGTCCCGTCCTTACGCTGGTGGAGGATGACGCGATTACCATCGGGGTCCTCGATGATCGTCAGGTAACAGACGGGCGTCTCCTCGAAGTCCCAGTAGACCTTCCCGCCCGCGTCCTTCACTTCCTGCGTTGCGGCCGCCACATCGTCGACGGCCAGAGCGACCATCCCGCCGCCCGGCGGTGTGAAGCTGTCGCCCTGTCCCACGATAAGCGTGCCGTTGGCCAGTTCGAACTCCGCCCAGGTGTCGTCGAGGATCAGCCGCGCCAACGGCAGACCTAGCAGGTCGTGATAGAACGCGAGCGCCCTGTCCATGTCCGTCGCGGAGAGGAACGTGTAGTCGATCCCCCGGATATGCATCGACCGGACTCCCAATACCCGCGCTGAAAGCGCAGGCAGCGCGCGGCGGACTACGTCTCCTGGGGCCGCCCCACCTGGTCCACGTAACCGTTCACAGCGGCGTGAAAGGCCATCCAGGCTGATGCCAGCTCATGGCGTGACGCGCGGTTCAGGCTGGCATACCGAGATTGCGCGCGCGCGAGCAGTTGCTGCGTGTACGCTGCCGCTTCGCCGACATGATCCGCCTGCGTGCGCCGCACCCGTGACACGAACTCCCCGAGTTCGGTCAACTCGCGATCTACATACGCTTTCAGGTCGGCGGCCGTCGAGAGTTGATCCGTGACGCTCTCGACGTGCTCCTGGATGTACGTCCGCACTTCGGCGATGCGGCCGACTTGCCGTTCGCGGAGCTGCGAGAAGAACGCCTGCAACTGCGCCAGTTCACCGTCGAGGTACGTGCGGAAGTCGTATGCCGTCACGATCTGCCGCGTGACCTTCTCGAAGTGGTAGCCGATGATCGCCGACGTCACGGCCGGAGCGAACATACGCGGACGATGGCGGACGATGCGTGCGAGGAACCGCACGTAAGCCGGGCCCTGGCGCGAGAACATCTGCCGCCGAAGGCTTTGCAGGAGGGCGCGCAGATCGGCTTTGGATATGCGGCGTCTCGCGCGCCGCGGACGGTCTCCCAGCCGCCTGTACATCGTGAAGCACCGTTCGAAGTAGTTGCGGAGTGTGGAGTCGTAGACCGTCGTGAGCACCCGCTTGTAGCCTGCGAGAAGGGCCTCCGCGCCCATCTCGGGCACGAAGTTGAGAGCGAGATCGACGTTGCTTCCCGCGGACTCGTGCAGGAGTCGGCCCTCGGCCTCGAGCCGCGTATGCAACTCGGTGCCCTTCAGCGCCTGCAGCAACCCCACCATCGCCCTCGGTATGCCGGACTCCTGGACGAACTCGATCTGCTGGTCGAATATCTCCTCCGACTCCTCGTCGAGCCCGAGGATGAATCCGGCGGCGACCTCTATCCCCTTGCTTTGGATCGTACGGACCGCGTCCAGAAGGAAGGACTCCTGCCCCTTCCTTATGTTCTGGTGCTTCCTGGTCTTCCTGAGCGCATCGGGATTGGGAGTTTCGATGCCGAGGAAGACCATCACCAGTCCCGCATCGACCATGGTGTCCATCAGCGAATCCATGCCCGCGAGCGACACGGTCGCTTCCGTATAGAGGGAGAACGGGTAGTCGTGCGCTTTCTGCCACTCGGCGACGGCGGTCATCAGTCGCATGGCGTCTCGGCGGTTCCCGATGAAGTTGTCATCCACGAAGAACAGGGAGCCGCGCCATCCCAGCTCGTACAGCAGGTCCATCTCGGCGAGCATCTGCTCGTTGCTCTTCGTGCGAGGAACGCGTCCGAATAGCTTCGTGATGTCGCAGAACTCACACGCCAGGGGACAGCCGCGTGAGAACTGCAGCGCCATCGAGTCGTACGCCGTCATGTCGATCAGGTCGTACCGCGGCAAGGGGGCGTCCGCGATGTCGGCTCGTTCCGAAGTCTCGTAGATCCGCCGCGCCACACCACTTTCCCAGTCGCTCAGGAACACCGGGAAGACCCTCTCGACTTCGCCCAGCACGAAGTGGTCCACGCCTGTGATCTCACCGTGGAACGACGTCGGGTGTGGCCCGCCCGCGACGAGGGGGACGCCCGCATCGCGACACTGCTCAGCAACGGCGTCCAGGGAGTCCTTCTGCACGATCATCGTGGATGTGAAGACGATATCCGCCCACGCCATGTCGGCATCGGTCAGAGCCGTCACGTTCATGTCGACCACGCGGAGGTCGTAGTGCGACGGGAACATGCCGGCGACCGTGAGGAGCCCTAGCGGCGGCATTACGGCCTTCTTACCAATGAACTCCAGGGCGTGCTGATACCCCCAATATGAGACCGGGAACTCTGGGGAAACTAACAGCGCGTGGATGCTCGTCATCGCGTGTTCCTCGGTTGCGCGGCTCAAGGACGCTCAGGGATGCGCGGCTGTGTACGCCCTGCTGCTGAGGGCCGACAGCATCCTCCGGCAAGGGCGTCGGGCACGGCGTTGAGTATGGGGGATGGCTCGGGGAACGGCAAGCGCGGGACAGCTATGCCGGCGCTTCGGCCGTGTCGAACACGCGCACGACGCCGCGCCGCCCCTCGAACGCGTCGTCGAAGCGCACGGTCTGGCGGTAGTGCAGCGGAGGCAAGGCGTCGCGACGGAAGAAGCGCGCCTCGGCGATCTCCGAATCCGGCGACCACTCCTCGCGGCCCAGCATGCGCGACTCGAAGAGGACCACCATGTCGTCCTTGAACGGCGACGAGTAGATGCCGATCAGCTCGCCGGCCGCCACGCGGTAGCCGGTCTCCTCGAACGCCTCGCGCTCCACGGCCTCGACAATCGACTCGCCCGCGTCCATCCGGCCGCCGGGGTTCGTCCAGTTCTTCGGGCCGTATGCGCGGCGCACGAGCAGGATGCGGCGTTCGTCGTCGAAGATGGCCGCGAACGCTCCGATCGTCGGCATGCCGTTCTCTCCGGTGGGTGGCCTCTCGCGGCGTGAGACGCCTGCAAGACGCCGGTACGCTTCGCGTGCTATATGTTCTTACGACCGTAGGACACAGGAGGGTTCTCGTGCCGCAACCTGCCCCGCAGCATGCTGATGTCGCGCCGGCCCGTGGGGCGTCGTCCATCAGTCCGCTCATAGGCAACTACTTCGTCGCCGCCTACCCACCGTTCTCGTGCTGGACGCCCGAGCAAGGGCCAGAGGTCGACGCCGCGCTTAACGCCCCTGCGCCGGATGCGCCGGTGGGTATCTACGCGCATGTCCCGTTCTGCGAGCGCAAGTGCGACTACTGCTACTATCTGTCGCGGGCGGGCGCGAAGTCGGATGAAGTGAACGCGTATCTCGAAACGGTCGTCGCGGAACTCGCGCTCTACGCCCCTCGCCCGGCGATGGACGGGCGCAAGGCCACGTACCTCTATGTCGGTGGCGGCACGCCCTCCACCCTCAGCCCCGACCAGATCCGGTTCCTGCTACTCGGCCTGAAGGGTTCGGTAGCCTGGGGGCGCGACGCGGAGGTCACCTTCGAGGTCGCCCCGAAGACGGCGCGACGCGCGAAGCTCGACGCGCTCAGGGAGTGCGGCGTCACGCGCATCAGCATGGGCGTCCAGAGCTTCGATGACGCGCTCCTGCGGGTGAACGGTCGCATCCACCTCGCCGCCGATGTAGAGCGCGCCTACGGTCTCATCCGGGAGCAGTCCTTCCACTGGGTGAACCTCGACCTGATGGTCGGCCTCGTCGGCGAAACGGAGGAGAGCTGGCGGCGATCCGTCGACAGAGCGATGGACCTGGCCCCCGACAGCGTGACCATTTACCAGACGGAAGTCCCGTACAACACGAAGCTCTATCGCGATTGGAAGGACGACAAGCTCCCGTCCGGCCTGATCTCTTGGGAGGTCAAGCGCGAGCGGCTGGACTACGCCTTCGGCAGGCTGGAGGCCGCCGGGCACACCGTCGCGAGCGCGTACTCCGCCGTGCGTGACCCGTCCCGACACCTGTTCCGATACCAGCAGCATCTCTGGCGCGGCGGAGATATGATCGGCCTGGGCGCGTCGTCGTTCTCGTACTTCGGGGGCGTCCACTACCAGAACGACGCGCGGACGGACGCATACGGCGCCTCGGTGCGGGATGGGGCGCTGCCGATATACCGCGCCCGCGGGCTGTCCCGCGAGGAGCGGATCGTGCGCGAGTTCGTGCTGCAACTGAAATGGGGACGCGTCGACGCGGCTGCGTTCCGGCGGCGGTTCGATGTCGATCTTCGCCATGTTTTTGCGGAGCAGCTGCGCGGGCTCGAGGCGGACGGCCTTCTGGCCGCTCCTACCGAGGGCGAAGACCCCGAGGTCGTCCTCACCCGCGAGGGGCTGTTGCGCGTCGATGAGCTCATTCCGCGCTTCTACCTGCCTGAGCATCGGGAGGCGCGTTACTGGTGAACGCTCGACCATGGACGATGAGGGATACGGTGCATGAGTAGTTCAGATCACGCTTCGGATGCGTACGATGTCGTCGTCGCGGGAGGCGGCCCCTCGGCCGCGACGCTCGCCACGCTCTTGGCGCGGGAGGGACATCGCTGCCTGATCGTCGAGCGAGGGAAGTTCCCACGCTACCACATCGGCGAGTCGCTCATTCCGCACACCTACGGGACGCTCGACCGCTTGGGGCTGCTGCCCAAGCTCAAGGCGTCCGAATACCCGGAGAAGCACAGCGTCCGATTCGTGTCGCGCCGCGGGACCGAATCGGACCCGTTCTATTTCTCCGAGCGCATCCCCGGAGACGGGTCGCGCACGTGGCAGGTCGAGCGAAGCACGTTCGACAAGATGATGCTCGACCACGCCCGCGAGAACGGCGTCGAGGCACTCGAGGAGACGACCGTGTCCGAAGTCCTGTTCGATGGCGACCGCGCCATCGGCGTGCGCGTCGAGAACGGCGACGGCGCCGCGCGGGACATCCACGCCAGGGTCACCGTAGACGCCACCGGCGCCAGAACGCTCCTCGGCCGGCAGCTCGGTGTCCGCGAGCCGATCCCCAGCCTGGCCAAGGGCACGTTATGGAGCTACTACCGTGGCGGCGCGCGTCTCGACGGGATCGACGCCGGCGAGACGACCATCTTCATGATTCCCGACCGCGGATGGTTCTGGTACATCCCGCTGCCCGACGACATCGTTAGCGTGGGCATCGTGGCCTCGCCCGAGTACCTGTTCGGCGACATCAAGCAAGGTACCGGCGACGCCGAAGCGATCCTCGACCGCGAGGTCGAGAAGTGCTCCGCTCTCGCGAACCGGCTGAGCAACGCGACCCGAGTCGATCGCGTACGCGGGACGCGAACGCTCGCCTACGTCAACCGCCAGACCAGCGGCGAGGGATGGGTGATGGTCGGCGACGCCCGAGCGTTCCTCGACCCGATCTACTCGTCGGGTCTGTTCCTGGCTTTGGCGTCGGGGGAGTTGGCCGCGGACAGCATCCATGCGGCGCTCGAAGCGGACGACCTATCGGGGCCGAAGCTGGGCGCCTTCGAAGGCGCGTTGCTCGAAGGGCTCGAAGTCGTGCGCCGGCTGATATACGCCTTCTACGACCCGGAGTTCAGCTTCGGCGCCTTTGCCGAGCGTTACCCCGAGCATCGACCCGAGCTCATCGACTGCCTCACGGGAGACGTCGTCGGGAAGGACATGGGCGCGTTCCTCGGCGCCCTGGCGGAAATGACGCCGGTTCCCGACCCGCTGTAATAGGGCGAGACCGAGTCACACCGTCCCGAGCTGAGAACATCGGCGCCTGATGCGGCTTGTGACGTCGCTTCTCTCGCGTCCATAATCCGACCGCGCCCGCGACCGCGCCCGCGACCGTCAGCCCAGCCACATGAGGCGCGATGCGCCGGCGATAGCCTGTGGACGCGCCACCATCCGACAAGCCTGCCGTGGAAGGTCGAAACATGTCGCGACACGCCCTGCGCTCCAGCATCAAGCACGCCGACCAGGAGGCCGGCCATCGAGTGCTGATCGTCATCGGCGACGGCGCTGAGGTGCTCGATACAATGGGGCCCTACTACCGGTTGGGCGAGGACTACAGCGTCGTCGTCGCTGCCCCCGAGGCTGACTCGTACCATCTCGTCATCCATGAGCTTGGGCCCGGTTGGGACATCACGGAGGAACATCGAGGCTATCGCCTCGAATCGGACATCGCCTTCCGCGACGTGGACCCGGACGACTACGTGGCCCTTGTCTTGCCCGGTGGACGCGCGCCGGAATACTTGCGATACGACGAACACCTGCTCGCGATCACGCGCGCGTTCTTCGCCGAAGGTAAGCCGGTCGCGTCGATCTGTCACGGCATCGAGATTCTGGCCACCGCGGACGTCATCGGCGGAAAGCGCGTGACGACGATCCCCAAGTGTCGCTTCGACGCGACGGTCTGTGGCGCAACCTATCTCGATGAACCCGTGGTTCGGGACGGCAATCTGATCTGCGCGCGCGGCAAGAAGGACATCTCGCCGTGGATGAAGGAGTTCGTCGGAATGGTCGAGGCGTACCTCGACTCTAGCGCTGCGGAGCGTCTTGCGGGATGAGCCGTCGGCGCGGGGCCGGAACGATCGCTCGCGAAGCGGCGATCAGGCGCCAACGGCAGTCGTAACGCCCCGCCGAGCGGCTCATGGCCCGAGCGATCGCCCAACAGAGAGACGACTCGGCCGCTGGTGTTCCGCATACCGAGTTGAGGGTACTTTTCCCGGCCGTTTCTTGCCCCTCCCATGACGTCTGCCTACACTGTACGCACCGTCGCCAAGCGGTCAATAGCCGTTTCGGGCGGCGCAGGTCGGGGCCGTCGCTCGCACGGACGTGAGCGTGTGCCCCATCGGGCGGTCCATGCACCGGGATTGGAGGCGTCGCCATGATGTCCACCCGCATCCGGGCCCGAGCGATTCTTGCGTCGGTCGCGCTGATGTTTGCCGCCGCTTCCGCGGCCCGGGCCGAGTTCGATGTCGACGCATATCAGGGAATCCTGGCGTCCAACCGGGGTCTCTCGGCGGACGCCCTGCTGGCCCAGCACCCCGCGGACACGTTTCTCGACGGCGCCGGAAGCGTAGGCCTGGACGCTGCGGCGCACGGCGGGCTGATCGACGCGCACTACACCTTGACCGATGGCGAGAAGCGCGCGATCGCCCGAAACGGCTTCGTCGTGAGTGAGAGGCTTACCTACCGGTCGTTCGGTGACGCCCTGATCGACATCTATCACGCCGATCTGCCGGTGTACATCTCGGCGGATTCCATCCTGCACGCGATGCACGCGTCGTATGACGCGATCGTCAAGGACATCGAGTTCGCCACGCTGCTGCCCACACTCACCGACCTCATCGCCGCCCTCAACGAGCAGGTTTCCGCCCTCGACGCGCGCTACGCGCACGCGCCCGGGATGCAGCCGATGCTGCGTGACCTGGACGTGTATCTCACCGTGGCCGGCGCGCTGCTCGGAGAAGATCGCCCGCCGACATACCCGGAGAACGCGGAAGCCGTCGCAGAACTCGTGGCGCTCATCGCCGCCGAGACGCCCGCGTCCTATCCGCTGTTCGCAGACGCTCCAAGGGTCCTGGACTTCAGCCAGTTCACACCCCGCGGGCACTATGCGGGCTCCAACAGTAGCGGGCGCGCGCTGTCCAGGTACTTCCAGACGATGATGTGGCTCGGACGCACGGAGGTGTACCTGTCGGTTCCCGAAGGGGCGAAGCCGCGACCGGCAGACGCCGACATTCAGCGGCAGGCCATCCTCGCCGTACTTGTCATGGAGGCCCTCGACGCGGCGGACGCCTACCGTCTGCTGGAGGACATCGAGGAGATCGTGCGGGCCATCGCGGGGCCGTCCGACAACGTGACTCCCGAGAACATGCGCGCCCTGATCGCCCAGACACGGCTCCCAAGCGCGGCCGCGCTTCTCGACGTCCCTACCTGGAGGGCGTTCCAGGCGACGCTCCTCGATCAGCCATACGCCGCGCAGCGCATCCTGTCGCAGATCCTCTCGTCGCCCGCGGGCGGAGGACAGATAGAGCCGGCCTCGGCGTTCCTGCTGCTCGGCCAGCGCTTCATCATGGACTCGTTCATAATGGGGAACGTGGTCTACGACAAGATCCCCGGCGGCGCGCGCCGCATGCTCCCATCCAGCCTGGATGTGCTGTTCGCTCTCGGCAACGACGCGGCGGCGCAACTGCTCGTGCCGGAGCTGCAGCGATACGGCTATGCGGGCAATCTCGCCTCTCTGCGTTACCTCGTCGATGACTACCAGGCCGAAACCTGGGACGACTCGCTTTACGCAGGCTGGCTGAATTCGATTCGGGCGCTCAATCCACCAATCGATCGATCGCAACTGCCGACCTTCATGCAGACCGCCGCGTGGTGGCAGAAGACGATGACCACACAGTTGGCGTCATGGGCCGAGCTACGCCATGACCATCTGCTGTATGCGAAGCAGTCCTACACAGGCGGCTTTGAGTGCGAGTTCCCAGAGAGCTTCGTCGAACCCGTGCCGGAGTTCTACGAGGCCGTAGCGCGTTTCGCGGGGAACGCGTCTCGCGCCTTCGCCGTGGCGCCCGTAGGCCAGGGCGGAAGGGCAGAGCGGGCCGCCGCCTACTTCGACCACCTCGCGGAGACCACAACTCGCCTGGCGGGCATCGCTCAGACCCAACTGGACGGCGCGGCGCTCTCCGAGGACGAACGGCTCTTCCTCGAGACGATGCTCCAGGATCCACCTGGCTATTGCGGAGCGACGTTCCAGGGGTGGTACCCGCAGTTGTATTACGAAGGCCTCGGCGATGACGCGTTCCGTAACCGCGATCTTGTGGTCGCGGACGTGCACACATCTCCGACCGACGCCGGCGGCGCGCCCGTGGGGTGGGTGATGCACGCGGGCACGGGCCCGATCAACCTCGCGGTGCTGGTATGCGATCTCGGAGACGACGAACCCCACGCAGTCGTGGGCCCGGTGAGCAGCTACTACGAGCGTGTGACGGCCGACTTCCGCCGCCTCACCGACGAGGAGTGGCAGACCGAACACGCCACCACCCCAACCTACCGCCCTGAATTCGTGGACCTCTACCTGGCCAATGCCGCCGGCGACACCGCGACCGATGGGGTGTCGCTGTTCACGCGGGCGGGGCCGCCCGTCGATGTCCAGGCCCGCGGGAAGCTGGTCCTGCCTCTTGGTCGACTGAAGGCCACCGAGTTGCACCAGAACTTCCCGAATCCGTTCAACCCGGAGACGTGGATTCCCTTCGAGCTCGGCACGGCCGCGGACGTCACGATCACGGTCTACGACCTTTCCGGAGAGGCGGTCCGCACGCTCAATCTGGGGGCGCAACCCGCTGGCGTGTATGCCGGACGAGACACGGCAGCGTTCTGGGACGGCCGGGACGATGCCGGTGAGCCAGTCGGAAGTGGCGTCTACGTCTACTACATGCGGGCGGGAGAGGCCGTCGCAGCGCGTAGGATGGTCCTCCTGAAGTAGTGCGCTCCGTACATCCGCAGTCGCATTGGAGAATGCGCTATGAGCAACGTGAATCGTGGTGTCCGGGTCGGCCTGTTCGCTCTCGCGCTGACACTGCTCTCGGCCTCCGACGGCGTGGCGCAATTCGATGTCGCCGCGTACGAACAGTTCCTGGCCGCCAACCAGGGCTTGTCCGCGGACGGCCTGCTATCGCAGTACCCGGCCGACACGTTCCTGGATAGCGCCGGGAGCGCCGGCATCGACGCCGCATACGGCGACCAGATCGACGCCCACTACCTCCTCACCGACGGCGAGAAGAGCGCCATCCTCCGCAACGGCTTCGTCGTGTCCGAGCGCCTGACATACGACTCCTTCGGCGACGCCCTCATCGATATCTTCCACGCCGACCTACCGGTGTACGTCTCGGCGGATTCGATCCTGCACGCCATGCACGCGTCATACGACTCGATTCTGATGGCGACCGAGATCACCGCGCTGATTCCCGCCCTAATGGACCTCACGACGCGGCTTCGTCAGCACATACCGTCGCTCGACGCGCGCTACGCCGACGAACCCGGCATGGCGCGGACGCTGCGCGACCTGGACGTGTACATCACGGTGGGACATCGGATGCTGTCGGACGCAGCCGAACCGATATACCCCGAGAACGGCCAGACCGTGGACGAACTCGTCGCCCTCATCGCCGCCGAGGCGCCGCGCAGTTACCCTCTGTTCGCCGACGCAGACCGGCTGATCGACTTCAGTCAGTTCAGGCCCCGCGGCCACTACGCCGGCCCGGACGTGTGGACGCGCCCCGGCTCCGCGACGCTGGCGCAATACTTCCGCGCCATGATGTGGTTCGGCCGCACGGAGGTGTATCTGTCGGCCCCCAACGCGGCGGGAGCGCAGGGCCTGGAAGAGGACATACAGCGACAGACGATCCTCGCCGTGCTGACCATGGAGCTCATTGAAGCGGCGGGAGCCGAGACGCTGCTCGCCGACATCGAAAGCACGATACGCACGGTCGCGGGGCCTTCGGACAACGTCACGCCCGACGATCTCCAGGCGCTCGTCGCCGAGACCGGCATCGCGGATGCGTCGGCGCTACTGGAGGCGCCGACCTGGAAGGCGTTTCAGGCGACGCTGCTCGAGCAGCCGTACGCCTCCCAGCGCATCCTGTCGCAGATCCTGTATTCCCCTCCCGGTGGCGAGAAGATCGAGCCCGCATCGGCGTTCCTGCTGTTTGGGCAGCGCTTCATCATCGACTCGTTCATCACCGGGAACGTGGTGTACGACAAGGTCCCTTCACGGCGTATGCTGCCGTCAAGCCTGGACGTCCTTTTCGCCCTCGGGAACGACGCGGCGGCACAGTTGCTCGTGCCCGAGCTGCGGCAATACAACTACGCGGGGAACCTCGCCTCGCTCCGATACCTGGTAGACGACTACCAGACGGAGACGTGGGACGATTCGCTGTACGCCGGATGGCTCAACTCGATACGCGCGCTCAATCCGCCCGGGGACCGGTCGCGCCTGCCGACGTTCATGCAGACGGCGGCGTGGTGGCAGAAGACAATGACGACGCAGTTGGCATCGTGGGCGGAGCTGCGGCACGACCACCTGCTGTACGCGAAGCAGTCGTACTCGGGCGGGATCGTATGCTCGTTCCCGCGCAGCTTCGTCGAGCCGGTCCCGGAGTTCTACGACGCCGTGGCGCGTTTCGCGCGCAACGCATCGGCCGGTTTCGGGAACGCCCCGCTGGGGGAAGGATGGTTGCTGCAGGCCGCGATCGACTACTTCGGCCACCTCGCCGATACGACGGAGCAGCTGAGCGTCATCGCACGGAAGGAGCTCGATGACATCGCCCTGTCGCCGGACGAGCAGACGTTCCTGGCCGGTATGCTTCGCGACCCGACCCCCGGATGCGGGGCCACATTCGGCGGATGGTATCCTCGGCTCTACTACACGGCCTTGGGGGGCGGCGAGGCTTTCCGCGCGCGCGACCTCGTAGTCGCCGATGTGCACACGTCTCCGACCGACGCCAGCGGAAACCCCGTTGGATGGGTGATGCACGCCGGCACGGGGCCGGTGAACCTGGCGGTGCTCGTATGCGACTTCGACCGCGAGGACCAGCATGTCGTCGTCGGGCCGGTGAGCAGCTACTACGAGCGCATCACCGTCAACTTCAATCGGCTCACCGATCAGGAGTGGGACACGGAATACGCCGCGACCCCCTCCTACCGACCCGAGTTTGTGGACCTGTACCTCGCCAACGCCGCCGGTGACACTGCGCCCGAGGCCGTCGCCCTATTCATGCGTGAAGGGCCGCCTCCCGCCGCGGTGGAAGCGCGTGGCAAGTTGCTGCTCCCGCTCGCGCGCGTGAAGCAGACGGCCCTGCTACAGAACTTCCCGAATCCGTTCAATCCAGAGACATGGATCCCATTCGAGTTGGGCGCGGCCGCCGATGTGACGATCACGATTTATGAGTAACTACTCAGCCACAGGAGCGGCAGGGATGAAGGGGTTCCCGAGCAAGGCATCTTGAATGGCGTCGAG
>NYZG01000421.1 GCA_002687025.1 Candidatus Poribacteria bacterium | reverse complement strand
TCTGTCGCAACGCTCTCCGACGACGCCTCCGTGTCGGAGCCAAGTGTTACGCCGGTCGCAACGGCCTGCGGCGATGCGATCCCGTCGAGCTCTGTCGGCGAGTCGTCCGGCCGAGCGACAAACGGTTCGCCGAACAGCAGCACGCTCTGCGTCGCCCGTTCGAATTCGGCCCCCAGGGATTTCATCTCCAGCCGCATCTCGGACATGTCCTGCCTGACGATGCGCGCCAATCTCTGATGCCGCTCGTGCGACGCATCCAGCGCCGCGTCGGCGGTCTCCCGATAGGCGTCCACGTCCTCGCGCATGAGCGCCTTCGCTTCCTCGGCCGGAACGCCAACAGCGGCCGTCCGGGCCCGGTTTCGCCCGGAGCCACTCAGCAGCAGATATCCGACCACAGCTCCGGTGCCGACCAGGAGGATCAGCCCACCCACAATGTACAGCGTGCGGACATCGGCCTGCGTCGCCTCGGAAGGCCCGGCGGGAAGCGGCGCCGGAACAGCCGCGGCGGACGCCGCAGGGGTCATCTTCACAATGAGGACGTTCGGCGTGGCTCCCGTTGCCACGGTGGCGACGGAAGTCAGCGGGAATGTGAGACGCACGAGGAGGCGTGTCGTGTCTCCCTCGGCTTCTTCGCCGATCTCCAGGGCATGGAAGAAGCCCGGGGGGTCGGAGAACTCACGCCGGTAGTCGTCCTGCGTCACCGCATTCGCGGTGTCGGAGAACTCGAGCCATAACTCCTGCTCGGAGCCGCTCATCCTGACGGTCTGCCCCCAGGTGGGCTGGGCTGAGAACTGCAATCGAAGGGAGGGCGTTTCGACCTCGGGATCGGATTGGAAGTCGGTGAGATTCACGCCGGCCGCGGACCCATACAACGGGTGCAGCAGCAAACAGAGCGCGATGCACACGCCACGCACGGACGGGAAGATACTCATCTAGGCACTCGTAGAATAGAAGGCTTGGCGCCGCTCGTAGCCATGAGGCCGAATCCAGCGTCCTAACAATAGAACGGACGCCGCTGGGAAACAAGTAACCGCGCGAGTCTGTCGGGAGTCGCGACCTCAATCGCGTCGGGGATCGTCTGCCCGGTGCTGAAGTACGACAGCGGCAGTCGCGTGTGATGCGCGAGATTGACGATGTCACCGAAGACGGTGGTTTCGTCCAGTTTGGTGAACGCGATACGACCCGGAGACAGCTCATGGAAGCCGCGCGCGGTCTCCCACAGGTCGGCGCGGCGGGTTGTCGCGCTCACCAGAAGATGTGTTTCGTGTGGCTTCGCCGCGTGTAACAGCGCCTGCAGGTCGGCGATTCCCGCACGATCGGCGGCGGCCCTTCCGGGCGTGTCGATCAGGACCACGTCATATTCCGAATACCCCAGCAGGGCCGACGAAACATCGTCCGGCGACTCCGCCACGACACACGGCACATCGATGATGTTCGCGTACGCCTGAAGCTGCTCGGACCCGCCAACCCGCGTCGTGTCCGTCGTGATGAGGCCGACGTGCTTCAGGTCTTGTAGCGCGTAGCGCGCCGCCAGTTTCGCCGTCGTCGTCGTCTTCCCCACTCCCGTTGGGCCGAGAAGAGCCACTACCGACGGACGCTCGACCATCTCGATGCTGTCGGCGAACTTCACGTGCGGGCGCATGGCCTCGACAAGCACGGCCCGAAGATCGTCCGCGCCTGCGTGGGCCTGCGCCGTGACAAGGATCGATTCGAGGAGGTCCTCGCCAACATCGTGTTGGTCGAGGCGCCGTCGCAGCGCGGCCTCGATCGAGACGGCCGGAGTGGGTGGCGCGGCAGGAGTTTCGCGCGCCGACGCTTGGCCGTCCGTGTACGCGTTGTGGGCGAGGCCACGACGTATCTTCGTCAGCCACGACGAGTCGTCCACGGGCGCGGTTCCTCGCCGAGTGTCGCGTCGCGTTCCGGCCCGAGGAGCACCGAAGTCCGGGCCTCCCACCGACTCCCGCTCCAGAGACGCGTCGGGCTGTGGCGGCGGCACATGCGCCACGGGCGCTGGCGGCCCAGGCGTCGTCCGGTTGGGAAGTGGGGAAGTCGGCGGCTCACGCGGCGGCGGCACACTTGCCAGATCACCGGTCGGCTGGGCCTCGTCGCGCCGGCGCGCATCGGAGCCTTCTGGAGCGATGTCCATCGGATTGATGGCGGCGACTACCTCGCAGTTCTCCCCCGGTTCTTGCTTGGTCAGGAGAATGACGGCGCGTGGGCCCAAATCCGCGTCGACCTTTCGAAGCGCCTCCTCCTCTGTCGCCGCTTCGTAGCGTCTTACGATCATCCTGCGCTCATCCTATTGCGACCTATCACGAACCTGCGGCAGGGGCGACGCCCGGCGAGGCCGCGGGAGGCGCGGACCCCGTGGGCGACTGCGCGGGGGCGTTCGCGGGTGGATTTTGGGCGAGATGCCGCGCCATCGGCCGGCGCAGTCGATAGACGTAGGCGAGGATTTCGGCCACGGCTCGGTAGTATTGGCTGCCGATTTCGCCACCCAGCGGCACTTCCGCATAGATCGCCCGGGCCAGAGGCTTGTCCTCCATGATCGGCACGCGGTTTTCCTTCGCGAGGGCCTTGATGCGCTGCGCGATGAGGCGTTGGCCTTTGGCCACAACCCTCGGCGCCTCCATGGAATCCTGCTCGTACTTCAGCGCGACCGCGATTTCCGTCGGGTTCGTGATGACAACCGACGCCTCGGGGACGTCTCCCATCATCCGTTGTCGCGCGAGGTCCCGCTGGATGGAGCGGATGCGCCCCTTGGTCTGAGGATCACCCTCGTACTGCTTCGTCTCTTCCTTCACCTCTTCGCGACTCATGCGCAGATTCTGGAAATGGCGCCAGCGTTGGTACACGTAGTCGATAGCGGCGAGGATCGTGAACACGATCACCATGACCAGCGCCAGCCGATACACGAGCCAAGTCATGACCTTTATCACCGGCTCGTGTCCGCCCCGGGGTAGCGCGAGGATCATCGGCACCTGGTTTATGATCATGCGATAGGCGAGCGAGAGCAGCAGGATCACCTTCAGCAGGCCTTTGACCGCCTCGACGATGCTCCGCTGCGAGAACATCGAGCCGAGGCCCTTGCTCAGAGACACTCGGCTGAGCTTGGGAGCCAGGGCTTTGACCGAGAACATCGGCCCGATCTGAATCAAGTTCGAGAACAGCGCCATGCAGAACAGCGTCAGAAACAGCGGCCCCATAATCGCGACGAGGAAACGCACGCTGTGCCCGGACAACTCCTCAATCCGCATGATCGTGACGTCCTCGCCGACGTACTGGCCGACTGCGGAGAAGTAGAACTTCATCACGTGCTCGAGATTGGTGACGATGCTCTCTGCGCTCACGCGTAGGGCGAGAATCGCCGCCAGCAGACCCAGGGCGATAGGCACTTCCGAAGAGCGCGCGACGGTGCCTTCTTCGCGCGCCTCTTCGATCTTCCTAGGCGATGGGTCTTCAGTTTTTTCTTGTTCGTCTGCCATGGCCTCTTTCGCCGGTCATCAGGGGCTCATCGCGTCCAGCAGATACCCCGTGGCGATGCGCAGATGCAGATACAAGTCCGGGAACAGCGCCACCACACCCGCCACCGACAGCGCCAGAATGGTATATCCCAGTAGCATCGTCAGCGGCAAACCCACGAGGAAGATGTGCATCTGCGGCATCGCGCGACCCATGATCGCAAGCACCGAGTTCGTGAAGAACAGAACGACCGTCGACGGCGCCGCGATGCGGATCGCTATCTTGAACAGATCGTTCAGCAGGTTGAGGATCAGTTGCAGCGCCCTGCCGTCAAACACGGCCTGCCCGAAGCCGATCATCTTGTAGCTGTCGCCCATCGCCACCAAAAGATGAAGGGGACCTCCCACCGCGACAAAGGTCATCAGCGCCACCCACCGGTACAGCACCGATATGAGCGTGCTCTGCACGCCCGCCACCGGGTCCAACGCCCGCGCAAGGGCGAGACCCATCTGGAAGCTGATGAGCTGACCCGCCATCATGGCGCCAGCGAACACGGTCTGCGCCGCGTAGCCGATCACGATGCCGATCAGCAACTCCTTGAAGATGATGATTGCGTAGCCCGTCGTGGTCAACACGTCGTGGAATTGCTGAACCGGCAGGACGGGGAACAGAACCAACGCGAGCACCAACGCAAGGGAAATCTTCACGGTCATCGGCACCGGCCGGTCGCCGAAGAGCGGCGCGACGAGCATCATCCCGCTGGTGCGAAACAGCACCAGCAGAAACGCCGCTAGCGTTGGCGTCTGCAGGAATTCCATGCGTTACGCGGTCGGCTCCTGATCGGTGTACGACTCGCGAATCCAGTCGCTCAGCACGCCGTCCGGGTTCTCGACCACCTCGCGCGTTATCACGAACGACGCCTTGCCCGTGTTGCGCCGCACGAGGCTCAGGCCATGTTCGTAGTCGTGGAACATCGTCAGAGCCACGCCGAACAGTTCGTCGCCCGATCCGACGGCTTTGTCGCACAGCGCGTCGATGGCATCTTCGGCGAACTCCAACTCGATCTCAGTCTCTTCGAGGAACTTCGCCGCGTAGCGCGACAGGATGTACCGGCCGACCGACCGCTGCCGGAACCCCGGATCGGCCAGGAGCCGTTCGAGCACGTCGGCAGGGCTGTCCGCCAGTTCGCGGTTGACGACGAACATGGTCACGTCCGTGGCCGGGAGCTCGTACTTGAAGTCGCGGAACAGCCGCTCGCAGACGGTCATCAGCCCCCGCGCGCCGGTCTTTTCCTCGTGCGCCAACTCGGCGATCGCCTGGAGGCCCTCCTCCTCGAAGATCACCTCGACCCCGTAGGCGCGGAAGGCGCGCTCGTACTGACGGATGATCGACCCTTCGGAGTGCTGGAGTATCTCGAACAGATGCCCCACCGAGAGCTGGTGGCAGAACACGTGCACCGGCAGCCTGCCGACAAACTCCGGCTCGAATCCGAACTTGACGAAGTCCTCCGAAATGGCCTGGGCGAGGTACTCCGCGTCGTCGTCACGTTCGACGTTGCCGCCGAATCCCAACGTGGTCTTGTGCGCGCGCTTCTTCACGAGGTCGACGAGGTTCGTGAACGCTCCGCTGACGATGAAGAGGATGTACCGCGTGTTGATGGTCGGCTTCTCAACCTTGCCCTTCTTCTGGAACTCCATCGCCGCCTGCATCTGGCTCGTGGGGTCGAACGGCGAGCGGAGATCGACGTCGGTCTCCTCCATCAGCTTGAGCAGGTTCATCTGCACGCCGCGGCCGCTTACGTCGCGCCCGATGATGTTCGGCGGCGTGGCGACCTTGTCCACCTCGTCGAGGTAGACGATGCCGTACTGCGCGAGCTCCAGATCGCCGTCGGCCTGAGTCACGAGGTCGCGCACGAGGTCCTCGACGTTGCCCCCGACATACCCCGTCTCGCTGAACTTCGTCGCGTCCGCCTTCACGAACGGCACGCCGACGAGTTTGGCCAGCGTGCGTATGAGGTAGGTCTTGCCGACGCCGGTTGGGCCGACCATCAGCACGTTCTGCTTGGAGTAGTCGGCTTCCCTCAGCTCGGGATCGTGCTCGCACTCGCGGATGTGGTTATAGTGGTCGCAGATGGCGATGGCGAGGGCGCGTTTGGAGTCCTCCTGGCCGATGACGAACCGGTCGAGGTACGCCTTCACCTCCTTGGGAGTCATGTCGAACTCGAGGATACGCCTCTTGAGTTCCTCGTTGTCCTCCGACTCTGGAGGCTCGACCTCGGTCTCGCGCTCCGCATGGCCCTGGACCTGCACGCCGAGTTGCACGTGGTCGCCGTACTTCTGACGGAGGAACTCCGCGAGATCCTCTTGCAGTTCCTCTTGCGTCGGGATTTTCTTAGCCGCCATTCGCAGCGTCGCCCCCTGCTGGGTCCAGGTCGTCCGGCTTGTGTCCGCCCTGTACTATAACCCGAACGCCTACGCGCGGTTCATCGCGGTCCCCGCCAGGCGTGGAGGTCTCCGTCTCGGCCGGCTCCTTGGGCGGCGGCAGCATTTTCTGTATGCGCCGGAAGCGCGCGCTCGTCTTCTGGAGTCCGGCGCGAGGCGGCAATGCGTCGACCTGGCCCTTACCCCGCTCAATGCGTTGCTTCGTCGGCGGGTGTGTGGAGAGCATCCGGCCGATCCCGCCGTCCCCATCGCCTTCCTGATTCAGCAACTTGTCGAAGAACGTCACGAGGCCGGACGGATCAATCCCTGCGTCGTAGAGGTTCTGGATGCCGTACGAGTCCGCTTCCAGTTCGTCTTCCCGGCCGTATTTGAGGAGCAACCCCTGGCCACCGACGGCGATGAGCCCGCCGACAATCTCCTTCGTAAGCCCGGGGTCGTCACCCGCGATGACCCCTACGATCGCGGCGAGCCCCATCTGCTGCGTCATGTGTTTCGCGCCGTGACGGCCGACCACGTGGCCGATCTCGTGACCCATCACGCCCGCCAGTTCCGCTTCGGACTTCGCGGCGCGCATGAGGCCGAGGTTCACGTATAGGAACCCGCCGGGGACGGCGAATGCGTTGATCTCGTCCGACACGACCACGCGCACGTGGTACTCGATGTCCGCGCGTTTGCAGACCTTGGCCAGCCGCTGGGTCAGGTCATCGACGTACCCGACGATCTCTGGGTCTTCGAGGAACTCCGCCTCCTTCGCGATCTCGGCGTCGAACTGCTTGCCGAGGCTGAGTTCGTCTTCGGTGGTGAGGAGATTCGCGGACTGGATGGCCGCGCAACCCGCGAGCGTGAGCGCGAGCAGCGCGACGGAAATAAGGCGCACGGCTTACATCCTCGCGGGGGTTCCCGTCATGTGTCTCTACAGACAGCCTGGAGAATACTCCAATGAGAAATGCCCATACAACGGCGGACGCCCTGCCAGCGACGAGACGGGAGGCGTAGACCGCATGCTAACTCGGCTGGGCGGGCCCTCTTGCCGGGCCCGTGCGGGAATGCATCCCCGGGGTGTGTCTACCTGAGCCGGCGTTCCTGCGGGCCGCCTCCCCGCGGAACGCCTCCGCATGTCAAGGAGGACATCGGTCGATGTCCAATCCCAGAATCGAGCTTGCGCGCGCCTACTCAGGCGAGCTGATCGAGGCCGATCCGCACATCATCGCTGTCTTCGTCACCGGGTCAGTGGCGCGTGGCGATCCCGTCGAGCTGTCGGACATCGACATCCGCCTCATCGTCGACCCGGACGCCGAGACGGGAGCGGCGCATATCGTACGCGAAGGGCACTTCCTCGATGTCGAACGTGTCCACCTGTCCACCTTCGGCGACTCGGAGGCCCTCCTGGCCGACTCGTACCTCGCCGGAGCAGTGCGTGAGGCCGTGATCCTCTACGATCGCGACGGGCGCTTCACAGAGGTCCAAGGCCGGGTGGCCGCTGAATTCGCCGAGCCGCGATGGCTCAGGACGCGCCTCTCGACGCTGGTCGACAAGGTCGACGCGAACTGCGCTAAGATCGCCGTGGCTATCGAGGCGGACGACCACCTGCAGATCTTCCGCCAGGGCGCCTTCGCGCTGTGGAATCTGTCCGACGCCCTGCTGGTGAGCCAAGGCTGGTCACCCAGTTGGGTGCGCGGCCTGCAGAAACTCGGTCAGGCGCTTCCAGAGGAGCGCGACCGCATCGTGGAGATCGAGAACTCCGCTTCCATGAGCGCAGACGACGTGGCAGCGCTGCTGCCCTTCTTCGGGGACCGTGGCGACTCCGGCGTACTGGGTCACGTGCGGCGGGAGATCGAGTGGATGATCGCCTCCGGCCTGCACCGCGAAGCGTTCCACTCCCTGTGGTCGGAGTTCGCGCTGAGAGTGGGAGGCCTTGTGGAAGCCGACGAGCGGAAGACTCGAGCTCTCTGCCGCGAATGGCTGGAGCGGATCGGCTGGTCCGGCGCCGGGCTCCATGAGAAGGAGCAGCTCCTCGGTGGATGCACGGCTCGGCTGCGACGTGATCTCGACAGTAGAGGTCGCGTCAATAGGTGTGTAAGTTCATCCGGCGGCGGCTTCCCAGTCGTTTTCGTTGCGTTGTCTGACGCCGTCGACGTACGTGACCCCGTCTG
>NYZG01000420.1 GCA_002687025.1 Candidatus Poribacteria bacterium | reverse complement strand
TGTGCGTCAGTCCCTAATCTGGACCTGGGACGCTGCCATATCTCCTCCCCGCGTACAATCGCGGTGATACCAACACTCTCTGAGCACACCCAGCGGCGCCTGCTTCGTTGCGCCCTCCGGCCGCCTGCCCTACACTGCGCCAGCCGCCGGCGCCATGGGCCGACCCAGGCCGGGCGGGCCGTACACATACGCGCGCGGGTGGAGACGGTCCCGATTTACGCGACACGCTACAGCGACATCAAGACGACATCCGCGAGGGCCGCGGCGCGACATGTGGCGCTGTCCGCCCTATCGGCGGCGTACGGACTCAACGGCCGCGTGCGGGATGGGCTCGCGCGGCCGCGCGTGCAGGTCCTGTATCTGCACTTCGTTTTCGAGGACCAGCTCGATAGCTTTGACGCGCTGGTCGGGACACTGGCTCGGTACAGCCAGTTCGTGTCGTATAGCGAGGCACTCGACCACATCGCCTCGGGGGAAAGCGACGCGCCGTGCGTCACGTTCACATTCGACGACGGGCTCGCCAACTGTCGCGACGCGGCAGACATCCTCGAGCGCCACGGGGCCCGCGCCGCCTTCTTCGTGTGTCCGGGCATCGTCGGAGAAGCCAACGCGGACAACGTCGCGGCGTTCTGCCGCCGCCGGCTGAACATGCCGCCCACGGAGTTCATGTCGTGGGACGACATCGAGGACCTCGCGCGACGAGGCCACGAGATAGGCAACCACACGATGGATCACGCGGACCTCGGGGCGGTCTCCACGCAAGAGGCGGCGGACCAGATCGAGTCCGCGAGCGACGCGCTCCGCCGCAAGCTCGGGGGAGTGCAGCACTTCGCGTGGCCGTACGGTCAATGGAGCAACTTCACGCCGGACGCCGAGGTCGCGGCGGCCCGGGCCGGGCTTACGTGCGCCGCAGCCGTCCGCGGCTGCCATCACCCCTCGTCAACGCCGCGGGGTCGGGTGTGCGTCCGCCGGGACCATGTCGTCGCGAGTTGGCCCATGGCGCACACGCTCTACTTCCTCGCCAGGAACGCCCTGCGTCCTCTCGCCCGAGACGACGGGTGGCGGGACGACTGGCCCGAGTGGCAGGAGTAACGGAGTCATGCGTGTAGCGATACTCACCGGCGCGCCTCGGGGTATCGCATCGCTGGCGATTCCGCATCTGGTGGCCGAGCCGGACATAGACCTGGCCGTGGTGCTTCACGTCCAGGGACGCGGCCGCCGCAATCGATCGCGCTTCAGGCGCGACCTCGCGAAGGTGCGCCGGATAGGCGTCCTCGGCGCGCTCAACGGAGTGCGTATGCGGCGATGGTACCGACGCGACATCCCGAACGCGCTGGGAACAGCGCCGCTGGACGAGCTGTGCGACCTACACGGCGTGCGGCTGGAGACCTCGCCCTCGACGAATGGGCCGCGCACACGCAGGCTGCTCAGAGACGCCGACTGCGATTTGGGTCTGTCCCTGGGCAACCCGTACATCGCGTCCCGCGTCTTCACGATCCCGCGCCTCGGGATGCTGAACATCCACCAGGAGGCTCTGCCCGCGTTCCAGGGCGCGGCCAGCGTGATATGGCAGTTGTATGAAGGCCACGCCGTGACGGGGTACTCGGTTCACCAGGTGGAACGCAAGATCGACGAGGGCGCCATTTACGAGGTCGAGACGTTCCCCATCGAATTCCGACGCACGTTGCGAGAAACCACCGTGCACAACGGCGCCCGAGCCCGTGAGCGCAGCATCCAGGCACTCGTCCGTGTGCTGCGCGACTTCGATCCCGACAGCGGCCAGGCGCAGGCCCCGGAGGAAGGCCGATGGTACACGACTCCTACGATCCGGCAGTACTTGCGCATGACGCGTCGCCACGCGCAGCTTAGGGCACGGCACGGCACGGCGTCGGCGCCCTGAGCGCCCGTTGTCCCGCAGTCGGCATCTTCGCCCACGCCCTGGCGCTCCCGCAAATATCGCGGGGTTGAACGCGTCCGCCTACTGGGCTATGTATATCACTGGACCGAAGTGCTCAACCAACCGCATGCGAGACCCGGAATGGCCAACAGCGACGAACGTCGAACGGGATGGACATCCATACTCGCGGTGATCGCGGCCGCGTCTCTCGTCTTCGAGACCATCACAGGCTTGGCGATCGCATACGCGCCGTTCCACGCCGCGGTCGAGTGGTCGGTGATCGTGCACACGGCGATCGGCGTGCTTACGTTGCTGCCTATCTGCTGGTATTACGCGGTCCATTGGCAGGATTACAGGCGGTACGCGATGTCGCACGTGGTGTTGCTGGGGTACGTGGGTCTGGCGGCGCTGCTGGTGTGCACGGTCTCCGGCGTGGTCGTGACGTGGCAAGGGCTGTTCGGCGTGGCCACGGCGCTCGCATGGCGGCGCGTGCACCTCGTCTCGACGCTCGCCCTCCTGCCGACCGGCGTGGCACACGTGGTTCTCGTCTATCTCCGCGTCCTGCGGGCCGGCGAAGGGGCTGCGGCGAAGCGTTTCGCGGGATGGACGGCCGGGTACACGGCTGCGGCGCTCGTCGTGGTGGTGGGTCTGTCGGCGGCTTATTCCGGTACGGAGTACGTCAACGAGTTCCCCGAGGACTACGCGTACCCGTACGGTGAAGACCGGCCCTTTGCGCCAAGCCTGGCAGAGACGACCACGGGCGGCGCGTTCGACTCGCGCTCGCTTGCCGGGTCCGAGAGTTGCGGGACATCTGGTTGCCACGAACAGATCGTGGCGGAGTGGAAGCCCAGCGCGCACCGCTACGCGGCCATGGACTCGGCGTTCCAGGAAATCCAGCGCGTGATGGCCGAGCAGAACGGGGCGGAGTCCACGCGTTACTGCGGCGGCTGCCACGATCCCATATCGCTGTTCTCCGGCGCCAAACGCCTCTTCACCGACAACCTGACCAGCCAGCAGGGGTACCAGGAGGGGATCTCGTGTCTGTCCTGCCACTCGGTGCGGGAGACCGACCTCAAGGGGAACGCGAACTACGTAATCCAGCAGCCGTCGGAATACCTGTGGCAGTGGAGCGAGGGGCCCGCAGCCCGGCTAGGGCGCGACTTCCTTATACGGACATACCCCAAGGAACACGGCGAGCTCAGCAAGTCGATGTTCAAGGCGCCCGAGTACTGCGCCGCCTGCCACAAGCAGTTCATCGACCAGGAGATTAACCGCGTCGGATGGGTCCAGCTGCAGAATCAGTACGACAACTGGGCGGCGAGCCACTGGAACCACGAGGGCGACGCGACGAAGACCGTCGAGTGTCGCGAATGCCACATGCCGCTTGTGGACTCGACCGATCCGGCGTCTGGCGATGCGAATGAATACAACCGCGCCCCCGACGACGGCAAGCACCGGAGCCACCGCTTCCTCGCCGCGAACAACATGATGCCCGCCGTGCTGCAGCTCGAGGGGTGGGAAGAGCACGTCGAGATGACGAACGCGTGGCTACGCGGCGAACACCGCATCCCTGAGATCGCGGACAAGTGGCGGGAGGGGCCGCTGGTGACCGTGGCGCTCGATACGCCGCCGCAGGCCGAAGCGGGGAGCGAGATTCCCATCCGCGTCGTTCTCACGTCGAACAAGGTGGGCCACGACTACCCGACGGGCCCGCTGGACATCATCCAGAGCTGGGTCGAGTTGCGCGTTACCGACGCTGCCGGCGCCGTGGTGTTCACGTCGGGCACGCGCGACGAGCGGCACTTCATCGAGCCGGGCTCCTTCCTCTTCAAGGTGGAACCGGTCGACGAATACGGCGCGTTGATCGACCGCCACAACCTCTGGGAGATGGTGGGCGTCCGGTACCGTCGCGCCCTCTTCCCCGGGTATTCGGACACGGCGGAGTACGTGGTGTCGTGCGCCTCGGGTCTGGCCGCGCCTCCGCAGCCCGGGGCCGCGCCGGACGATCCGCGGACCGAGGAGTTCGTCGTCTCCGCGCCGACGGTCGACACTTACACGATCACGGCTATCCTACACTACCGCAAGGTCGACCAGTTCCTGCTGAACTTCCTCTACGGCGAGGATTCCGGCCTCACCGCCCCGGTCGTGGAACTGGCTCGCGCGACTTCCACGGTGGACATAGTGGCCGCCGAGATGTGATACTCGCCCGGTCGCGCGCGAGCTATGCGCCGCCTTCCACCGAGGCGTGCTCGCGGGCAATCGACGGACGTTGCGTCGCGCCCAGAGACTGTAGAGCCACACGCGCCGCGGCCCGCGACCGGGCCGCTCGCCCCGCGCTCCGCGCGCCCACACGCGTGGCGACAGGCATCCAAGCCCGACGCCCGTGAGCAGAAACCCGTCCCAGGGAGCATAGCAGCCACGTGACACGATCCCCTGATCCGAATTCATCCAGGCCCGTGCGGGTCGGCCGCCGTCGCCGCCGCCTCTACACTACGGTGATCGTGCTGGCGATCGTGGGAAGCGCAGGGATATGGCTGGGGGTCCGCGCCTATCGCGCGCAGGAACCCGAAGCGTACGTTCCGGGACAGGACAACGCCGACATCACAAGAAAGCTAGACCTGGGCATCCCGGCCGAAGCTCCCGACCCGACGTTCACAGACGTCACCGCGGAGAGCGGCCTGGGTGGCTTCGACACGTTCGCGGGTCCGAGGACGTCGCAGTTGCCCGAAGACATGGGTGGCGGCGTCGCGTGGGGCGACATCGACGGCGACGGCGACGAGGATCTCCTCGTGGTGGCCGCGGGCGCCGCGCTGACCGCTTCCGAGGACGAGCGTCCCTCGTCCATCTTCTACGAGAATCTGGGCGACGGGACGTTCGAGGGGGCCGTGGGGATCCCGGGCATACACATCAACGGCATGGGCGCCGCGTGGGGCGACCACGACGCCGATGGCGACCTCGACCTCGCGGTAACGGGCTACAACACGATCCGCCTCTACCAGAACGAACGCGGCGGCCTTGGACGCGACTACTCGTTCCCAGACCCCGAGGGATTCTGGGCGGGCCCCGCGTGGGGCGACTACGACGGCGACGGCGATCTCGACCTGTACGTCTGCGGCTACGTGCAGTATCGCGCGCAGGAGGGGTCGGGGCCGACCGCGGCCGAGCAGTACGGGACCGAGGTGCCGTACACGCTCAACCCCTCGTCGTTCGCGCCGGAGCGCAACTTGCTGTATCGAAACGACGGCGCGGCCGGATTCGTCGAGGTGGCGGAGGAGCTCGGGGTTTCGAATGCCCGCGGCCGCAGCCTGAGCGCGCTGTGGCATGACTTCGACGACGATGGCCGACTCGACCTGTACGTCGCCAACGACGTGTCGGACAACGCGTTCTACTGGAACACGGGCTCGGGCTTCGAGGACATCAGCCACCCGGCGTTCGTCGCGGACTACCGCGGGGCGATGGGCCTCGCCGCGGGAGACTGGAACGACGACGGCGACGACGATCTGTTCATCACCCACTGGATCGCCCAGGAGAACGCTCTGTACGACTCGCTGCTGTCGGACCTCGGCCCCCCGGCCGAGGGCGCCCCAGCCGTGCGATTCATGGATGCCGCGGACATGCTGGGGCTTGGACAGGTGGCGCTACAGCGCGTCGGGTGGGGAGCCGCCTTCGCGGACTTCGACCACGACGGCCGACAGGACCTCGTCGTTGCCAACGGCAGCACGTTCGAGAACGACGCCGACCCGAAGGGCCTACGGCCCCAGCCGTCGTTCCTGTTCTGGAACCGCGATGGCGAGGCGTTCCACGACCTGACGCCGCTGGTCCCGGCGCTTGCGACCCCGCATGTGAGTCGCGGCCTGGCGGTTAGCGATTACGACAGCGACGGCGACGTGGACATCGCTATCGTGGATCTCGACGGGGGCGTGCGACTGCTGCGGAACGACATCGAAAAACGCGGGAACTGGATCAAGCTGCGCCTGCGCGCTACGCCGGACGGCCGCGTCGTCGAGGGCGGGACCGGAGCGAACATCGTCGTGCGGGCGGGCGGCGTCTCGCGGCGACGCGCTATATCGAGCGGCAGCTACCTTTCGCAGAACAGCCTGATCGCGCATATCGGCTTGGGCGCAGCCGAGAGTGTGGAAGGCGTCGATGTCCGCTGGCGCGCGGGAGCGACCGACACGTACACCGGGCTCGGACCCAACGCCACGTGGCTCCTGGTAGAGGGAGAGACGGCGGCGCAGCGTCTTTCGCCGGCATCCGGCGCGGCCGACACAGAGCCACCCCCGTCGCTCTCCGAGCGCGAAGCGACGACGCTGTTCTGGCAGAATCACCGGGCGGCGATGGATGCTACCAAGGTGGACGTTGACTACGCCGCGGCCATACCGCTGTTCCGCGAGGCGTTGCGCTATGACCCGGACCACGAGGACGCGCTGTACTACCTGGGCGCTTGCCTCGTCGCCGTCGGCGATACGGACGCCGCCCTTGGGCGCTTCGAGCGCCTCATCGAGGTGAATCCGAGCAGCCACCGTGGTCTGAGGCGCTGGGGGACGCTACGCGCGTCCACCGCGGCGAGCGCCGCGGACCTGGACGCGGCCCGTGCGAGGCTCACCCGTGCGCTCGAAGTGAATCAGGAGGAGACCGGCGTGCTTCTCGCGTTGGGCGAGGTGGACCTGTTGCGCGGACGCCACGCCGACGCCGAACGCAGCTTCGCCCTCGTGTGCCAGGCGAACGAGCGGTCTGTGGCTGGCTTCTTCTTGCGCGGCTACGTGGCCTGGAATGCAGGCGACATGGATGCATCGCGAGCCATGCTGAAGCGAGCGACCGCGGCGCGGGGCGACGAGAAGACGCCCGAAGGCGCGGTGATGGAGGGGGATGTGCTCGCGGCGATGCACACCGACACGACGCCGCTTGCGGCATTCACGGGCTCGTGGGCCGGCTCGGAGGAGCCTGAGACCGTGTACCAGGCGCTGGCGAACCACTTGCTGGCCGTCGCGGCCCGGACGACTGCGGGAGAATAGCCCTCGGCCGCTTCTAGGACGCGCCTCGCGCGGCGTTGCGCTGTCGCCACTCCACTGCCTTGCTCTCGAACGCGGCCCAGATGTCGGGCCGATCCGCGCGCCGCTGCTCGATGTACGCCCGCGCCCAGCGCTCCCACCCTGGGAAGTCGACGGACCAGTAGGCGTAGCAGATGTCGTCCTCGAGGATGTCCTCGTCAATTTCCATCGCCATGGCTTGGAACGTGTTGAGAATGGAATCGACGTGCGCGTTGAGCTTGGCGATCGCGTCGCCAGTGATGTCCGGCGACGGCGCGTGCGCTTTCTCGATACTCGCGACGAGATCGGCATACGAGGAGTGGGTGAGCATACCTTCATGCTGGACGCCGCTCGCGGAGTATTCGACCCAGAGAGCCGTCACGCCGCCGACGTGGTTGTCCATGAACTCGCCGTGGAGCATGTCGCTCGCGAACGCGTGCGTCGCGACGCGCTTGCGGCGGAGGACGTCCTCGCGATAGTGATTCCGGATCTCGGCGACTTCCGCCCATGCCGCCGCGCCGGCCGAGATGGCGACTATCAACGTCACGATGCGGTAGAGGTTGTCGCTACGCGTCACTGACCCGCTCTCCATCTGTGCAGCAATCGGTCGCTCCGGACACGCCGTGTCGAGATGGCTCGTGGGATTCTATGGGCCGTCGCCCCACCGGGCAACCGTCGGGGCGCGGCCAGGCCCGCTCGCGACGCGAGGCCATGGGCGCAGGCCGCGTCAGAAGACCTGGCCGAAGTTGAAGTAGACGCCCGTCGTCTCCTTGCCGAGGCCAACATCAAGGCGCACGACGAACGTGTCGAGGTAGTATCGCAGACCTACGGCCGGGCTCGTCTGCCATCCGCGCAGAGACGCATCGGCGAGCGATGGCCACACGCTCCCTGCGTCCAGCGCGACGATTGCTCCCAGCCGTCGGTAGATGGGGAGCCGCGCTTCCACGTTCAGCAGCGCACGCGCACGGTCGAGGTACCGATCCTGTGGGAGGCCGCGCACCGTGCCCGCGCCCCCGAGGGAAAGCAGCGCCTGAACCGGCAGATCGTCCCCGACGACGCCCTCCGCGCCAACGCGGAAAGCGAGCACGACCGGCGTCCTCGCCACAGGCGAATACGCTCGCATCCACGCCGCGTATCGCACGTACTGGGGCGTGCTCGACCGCAGGCCGCGCGCGAGCTCCGCGTCGCCCTGTAGGACGAAGCCGCGGGTGGGGTTGACGAAGCTGTCGCGTGTGTCACGCCGCAGGCTGACCATCAGGGACGACCAGGAGGCCGTCGCGCCGTTCAGGTCGGGAGAAAGGACGCGCAGGCGGCTGCCCTCCTCGAAGTCGGCGTGCCGCACGCTGCGGTATCGCGCGCCTGCTTCCCCTACCAAAGACGGCGAGAATCCGCGACCGACCGTCGCGCGCAGATCGACCGCCTCGCGTCGATACTTCTCGCGATCCGCGTGCTGCGCGTCCGGGCCGACGCCGAAGAAGCTGGCCCTGATGCGGGCGTCGTAGTCAACGAACAGATCCAGCGATACCGGGTACGCACTCCCCTGTCGGCGCTCGAAGTCCGGGGCCGAGAACAGCAGGCGCACCCAGCGTTGCCCCTTCGTGCTGTTGAAGGCGATGGCGTCGAGGGATTCGTCGCGGCGTAGGTGGTTCAGGAGGAACAGCTTTGCGCCGTAGCCGACGCCGACATCCGTGTCGTACATGAGGATTGGGAGTGGGTCTGCCTTCGCATCGTCGGTCTGCGGGACGGGTCGCGCCTGGACGGTTGGGGCAGGCGATGCGAGCAGGAGTGCGATGGACGCGATGATGGCGGCCGTCGGCATCGCGCCATTTCGTGGATCGGGGAGCGTGCGCATCGGCCGTCCTCCTGAGCGTCCGCCTGGCGACGCGTCGCGTGGGCATCGCAGCCACAGGCCAGCCGCTTTTGTCCTTGCGAAGCTGGTCGCTGCGCCGCAGGACGGGCCCGGCGTAGGTCGCCGCCGCTGATGTGCGGGTCCGGCGCCCGTGAGTTTGCAGGCGTCGACGCGCCGTCCGCAACTACATCGTGCCCACATACGACCGCGGGCCCACCTCGGCGCCGTCGCGTCGACGCCACGATCGCAATTGAACGCCGAGAGGAAGTGTGCTAGGAATGCAGGCGCACACAGCATGAGAGGAAGCGGCATGGCGGGGGATTTCCCGGACGTCCCGAAGATCGAATACGAAGGCCCGAAGACCAAGAACCCACTAGCGTTTCGCCACTACAACGCGGAGGAGGTCGTCGTCGGGAAGACGATGGAGGAATACCTCCGATTTGCGGTGGCGTATTGGCACACGTTCCGAGGCATGGGGGTGGACCCGTTTGGCGCGGGAACGATGCTGCGACCGTGGGAGGCCGATGAGGACTCCGTCGATAACGCGAAGCGGCGCGTCGAGGTAGCCTTCGAGTTCTTCACAAAGTTGGGCGCGCCGTACTACTGCTTCCACGACCGCGACGTAGCCCCCGAAGGCGACTCGCTCCGCGAGACTAACGCCAACCTCGACGCCGTCGTAGCCGCGATGCGCGAGCATCAGGATGCCACCGGGGTGAAGCTGCTCTGGGGCACGGCGTCGCTGTTCACGAATCCGCGTTTCATGCACGGCGCGGCCACGAGCTGCAACGCGGACGCGTTCGCGTACGCCGCGGCGCAGGTGAAGAAGGCGATCGAAGTCACGCACTCTCTCGGCGGCGAGAACTACGTCTTCTGGGGCGGCCGCGAGGGTTACACGACCCTCTACAACACCGACATGAAGCGAGAGATGGACCATCTCGGGCGGTTCTTCCATCTCGCCGTGGATCACGCGCGCGACATCGGCTTCACCGGTCAGTTCCTCATCGAGCCGAAGCCGAAGGAACCGACGAAGCATCAGTACGACTTCGACGCCGGCAACTGCATAGCGTTCCTGAAGACGTACGACCTGGACAAGCACTTCAAGCTGAACCTCGAGACCAACCACGCCACGCTCGCAGGGCACACGATGATGCACGAGCTCGAACTCGCCGTGTCCGCGGGCATGTTGGGTTCCATCGACGCGAACCGAGGCGACCTCCTGCTCGGATGGGACACCGACCAGTTCCCCACCGACATCTACCTGACAACACGCGTCATGCTGGTGGTGTTGCGCAACGGCGGGATAGGCTCGGGCGGCTTCAACTTCGACGCGAAGGTCCGGCGCGAGAGCTTCGAGCCGGTCGACCTGTTCCACGCGCACATCGGTGGCATGGACGCCTTCGCACGAGGCCTCAAGATCGCCGCCGCCATGCAGGCCGACGGCGTGTTCGAGGGCATCCTCAAGGAGCGGTACGCGTCGTGGGATTCCGGCATCGGCGCGAAGATCGAAGCCGGCGAGGCGTCGTTCGCAGACCTCGAGGAGTACATGCTCGAGAAGGGCGAGGCCGACGCCAACGCCTCCGGCCGGCAGGAGATGATCGAGAACATCGTCAACGACTACATCGTCTAGCCGCACGACCTGATCGGGGCGCTGTCGGGAGGCGATCATGGGTGACAGGCTCGCGATCGACGGCGGCGCGCCCGTGCGCACGCGCGGCTGGCCCGAGTGGCCCGAGAGTCGCGCCGAGGCGTGGGACGAAGGCATCTCGGCGGAGCTGCGCGACGTGTTCCTCGGCGGCGTAGAGGGGTCTCCGGCGACGAGGGCGAACGCCTTCGCGGCACAGTTCGCGGCGTATTGCGGCGTCGCGCACGGCGAGATGATGCCGCACGGCACGGACTCCCTCATGGCCGCGTTGACCGCCGTCCTCGACCTCGACGGCTTTCGGGCCGGCGGCGAGGTCATCGTCCCGAACTACACCTTCGTGGCTACCGCGAGCGCAGCCCTCGACCGTCGCTGCTCCGTCGCCTTTGTCGACATCGACCCGCGTACGCGCACGATCGACCCAGCCGCGGCGGAGGCCGCGATCGACCCGGGTCGCACCGTCGCCATCCTACCCGTGCACGTGGGAGGCCACCCCGCCGACATGGGCGCGCTCAGACAGATCGCGGATCGGCACGGACTGAAGATCGTCGAGGACTGCGCGCAGGCGCACGGCGCGGAGGTCGACGGACGCAAGGTCGGCTCTCTCGGCGACGCGGGCGCGTTCAGCTTCCAGTCGTCGAAGAACCTGACGTCCGGTGAGGGCGGCATCGTCACGACGGATGACGACGAGACGTGGCACAGAGCCGTCGCCTTCAAGGACTGCGGCCGTCACCCGACCGGCGGGGAGTGGTCGCATCAGCGGATAGGCGGGAACTTCAGGACGTCGGAGTACCTCGCCGTGCTGCTCTCGGCGCGCCTGACGACGTTGGAGGCCGAGACCGTCCGTCGCAACGAGAACGGCGCGTACCTGCGCGAGCAGCTCGCCGACGTGCCGGGGATCACGCCGCCGCATCTCGCGCCCTACACCACGATGCACGGCTACCACCACTTCATGATGCTGTACGACGAAAGCGAGTTCGGCGGCCGTTCGCGCGACGAGTTCGTCGCGGCCGTGTGCGCCGAGGGCGTACCCGTTGGCTCAGGCTACCGCACGCCGCTGTCCGATTCGGCGGCGCTCCGGCAGCTCGCGGGGAAGCATCCGACGCTCGTGCGTCGCCTCCCCTGCCCGAACGTGGAGCGGGTGGTCGCCGAGTCGGTACGATTGACGCACTCGCATCTGCTCGGGTCACGAGACGACATGGACGATATCGTGGCGGCGGTCGTAAAGGTACGATCGGCATTAACAACGGGGTGAAGCCCCAGGGAGCACACGTGGATAGGATCGCGTTTGGCATCGTTGGGTCGGGGTGGCGCGCCGAGTTCTATCTGCGAATCGCCGCGGCATGCCCCGAACGGTTCGATGTCGTGGGCGTCGTCGCACGACGCGAGGAACGCGGGGCCGAGCTGGAGGGCGCGTTCGGCGTGCGGACGTTCCGCACTCTCGACGCCATGCTGGAGGCGACATCGCCCACGTTCGTGGTCACTTCGGTGTCGTGGCCGGCCAATCCTGTGTTCGTGCGTGATCTCGTCGCGAGAGGCGTGCCGGTCCTGTCCGAGACGCCACCCGCGCCCGACCTCGACGACATGCGATCGCTGTACGCCGACGTGCAGGCGGCGGAAGGCTGCGTGCAGGTGGCAGAGCAGTTCCACCTGCAGCCGCATCACGCCGCGCGTCTCGCGTTTGCCGCGGGAGGCAAAATCGGCCGCGTGTCGCAGGCGCAGGTGTCCGTGTCGCACGGGTATCACGGCGTAAGCCTCATGCGTCGCTTCCTCGGCGTCGGCTGCGAGAACGCTACCATCCGCGCGCGGTCGTTCGAGGAGCCGGGCGTCGCCGGGGCCACGCGGGACGCGCCTCCCGCCGATGAGAAGATCAGCACGTCACGACAGCAGATCGCGTGGTGTGATTTCGGCGACCGGCTGGGGGTTTTCGACTTCACGTCGGACCAGTATTTCAGCTATATCCGCGGTCAACGTCTGTGCGTACGCGGCGAGCGCGGCGAGATCATCGACCATGGGGCCGTCTGGCTAAGCGATCCCGCAAGCCCGGTGCGCGTGCGATTCACGCGACACGACGCAGGCGCCAACGGCAACCTCGAGGGTCATTACCACAAAGGCATCCAGGCGGGGGACGAGTGGCTGTACCGCAACCCCCTGGCGCCCGGCCGCCTGAGCGACGAGGAGATCGCCATCGGCAGTTGCCTCTTGCGGATGGACGTCTGCGCCCGCACGGGCGAGGAGTTTTACCCCCTGGCAGAGGCGTGCCAGGATCACTATCTGTCGCTGATGATCGGGGAGGCGGTG